>JALQTQ010000518.1 GCA_023263995.1 Akkermansiaceae bacterium
TGGGTGATTTCATGGGTCACAGCGCGGCGCATTTGGGGGGCATTGACTGCTTGGTCAATAACGCCGGTATCGCAGGGCCCACCGCGCGGATCGAAGACCTGGATCTGGCCGATATCGAGCGCTGCCTGGCCGTGTGCCTGACCAGCCAATTCATCACCATTGGCCGTGCGGTGCCGTATCTGCGCCAGGGCCGGTCGCCTGCGATTGTGAATATATCCTCGCTGGCGGGGCGGCTGGGGTTCAAATTGCGCAGCCCCTATGCGGCGGCAAAATGGGGGGTGATTGGCTTGACCAAATCGATGGCCGTAGAACTGGGCCCCGATGGCATTCGGGTGAATGCCGTGCTGCCCGGCATTGTGGCGGGGGCGCGCCAGCGCCGGGTGCTAGAGGCCCGCGCCCAGGCCCAGGGGCGCAGCTTTGCCGAAACCGAGGCGCAGGCCTTTTCCTATACCGCGATCAAAGACTATGTAACGCCCCAGCAAATTGCTGATCAGGTGGCGTTTTTGGCCAGCCCCCGCAGCGCCACCATGACAGGGCAGGCCATATCGGTATGCGGCGATACCGCGATGCTGGGCTAGGGCGCGCGCCAGCGCCTAGCGCCGCCGCAGCCCTTGCGGGGTTTCCCCAAAGCGCGTTTTGTAATTGCGCGACAGCAGATCGGCCGAGCTAAACCCACAGGCGGCGGCCACCTCGGCCACGCTCATATCGGTTTCGGCAAACAGCGCGCGGGCGCGATCAAGGCGGATATTTTTATACACATTGGCGGGGGTTTCAGCCAGATAGGTGATGAACAGCCGTTCGATCTGGCGCCGCGATAACCCAGAGGCCTG
>JALQTQ010000519.1 GCA_023263995.1 Akkermansiaceae bacterium
ACGTGTTCGCCCAGACGACTCCCGCTTGGAGTTTGTCGACGATTGAGAGCATGCGGCTGGCCTTCTCGGTCCACACCCCCGCGCTCAAGCCATATGGGGTGTTGTTGGCTTTTTCGACGGCCTCGTCGGGGGTGCGGAAGGTGAGCACGGAGAGAACCGGTCCGAAGATTTCCTCCTGAGCAATGCGGTTACTCGCGGAGACTCCGGTGAACACGGTGGGCGGGAACCAGAAGCCCTTGGAGGGGAGCTCGCAGTTTGCGCTCCACCGACTGGCACCTTCAGCATCTCCGGAGTTGGCGAGTTCAGTGATGGTCTGAAGTTGCTGCTTGGAGTTGATCGCTCCGATGTCGGTGTTCTTGTCGAGCGGGTCACCCAAGCGGAGCGTCTCGATGCGGCGAGTGAGTCGCCCCACGAGCTCGTCGTGGACGCTTTCTTGCACGAGAAGGCGTGACCCCGCGCAGCAGACGTGGCCTTGGTTGAAGAAAATGCCCTGAATGATGCCCTCCACGGCTTCATCCATCGCGGCATCGTCAAAAACAATGTTGGCTCCCTTGCCTCCCAACTCCAGGGTGAGAGTGGTGGAGCGTCCTGCGAGGGCGCGGGCAATCTGTCGCCCCACACCGGTGGAACCGGTGAAGGCGACCTTGTCGATGCCGCGGTGTTCCACCAGAGCCTTACCCGTCGCACCGGCTCCGGTAATGATGTTCACGACACCGTTGGGTAGACCGGCCTCTTGGCAGATTTCGGCGAAGAGGAGGGCGGTCAGCGGGGTGGTCTCGGCGGGTTTCAGCACAACCGTGTTGCCGGCGGCGAGCGCAGGGGCAA
>JALQTQ010000051.1 GCA_023263995.1 Akkermansiaceae bacterium
TCTTTCCCAGCGAAGACTCACTCCAGCGACTTGTCACCGGAGTGCTCATCGAGATTTCCGAAAACTGGGAATCCGGCAGGGTCTACCTCAAAAACGAAGAAATCTAATCCCAAGAACAGAAACCAAAACTAACCTTTAGCAAAAGACCTTGAGCGAAATTACAGAAAAAAATTTGCGCCGCCGGCTCCAGGTGTCGATGTCGAACGGAGGCGGTGGAGGGCGCGGTAGGGAGATGATTCCTTCCCACAGGCCTTGGAGACGGAGAAAGAATTCGATTTGTTCTGGTTGGCGGAAGGTGCGGACCGGCTTCATGGTGCCTGGGCAACAGGGTCACTTCAGGGGATCACCATCCCAGACTTTTAGAATAAGGTCGCGCCAGAGGGGGCGCATGTCGCGAGCCCGATACTTGGGCGGTGCGGGAATGAGGAGGGTTTGCGCATGTCGCAGGGTTCCAGGCAAAGGAAGAGGCGCAGGTGGCTGGTCAGTCCCATCATTTCCGACCTCCTTTCCGGTGGGCGTTGCGGCGCTCAATCTGGCGAAGGGCGATGATGAGTTCGGCGGCCAGCGGGAGTTGGGAGTCGTTGGCGATGACCAGGTGGGTTCCGTTTTGGAAGACGAGGTGCATCTGGTGTTCGCGGGGATGGGCGATCTCGACCTCGACGAAGAGGGTTTCGTCGAGGGACCATGGTTTTGGGTGCTTGGGCGTTGGCATTCACGGAACATGATGCCGGGTCCGGACCAACGCCAGATCTCAACGGGGGACTTGTTTCCGACGCTTACTTTCAAAAGGCCATTAAGGATTCCGGAGTAACCACCTTGCCCGTACGAAACTCCGGGCTTTTCCGTTGAGCGGGATGCGATATCTCACCAACTCATTCCCGTTTCCAAGGTTCGTCTTCTCCGCGGCGATCGCATCCTCAAACCAGCTTTTGAGATCAGCCGAAGTCTCCACAAGCAGTTCAACTTCATCGACGGCGCGCAAGTTTCGCTGGATTTCCACTTCGAAAACACCCGCCACAAGCCCTCCGGTCAATTCCCTCTGTGAATCCTTTCTTTGAAAATTCGACCCTTGGGCGAACTCGGCGAGATTGCTTCGGCCGTCTCCATCCGGATCACCAAGGTCATCAGTGATTCCATTCACCGATTTCCACGTGGCATAATTCACGCGATCAGTTCCGCCTGGTGTACCGTGACGGTCGGCACTCGAACGCCAACTGGCGGGATCATGGTGGTTGGGGTTACTCGCCGGCGCGACCAAGACCAGCGAAAATCCCTCACCGTCCCCTGCCCCTGGCCAAGGCGCAAGGTCGTCATAGGCAAAGTCCCTGATGACTCCGGTGACAGAGCTCGCCAGCAAAAGGCGCTCCCCATCGTTCGCCAACCTCCCGGAGGTAAAAACCCCTCCAATCTCCACTCCGGGATACCTTGCTGAAAAGGCTTCCGCGTTGGAAACCAAGACCAGTCTCTCCCCAGCTCCCAACAAGCGGTTTTCGGCAAACGCGAAACCAACGCCATTTGAAAACTCCACTCCTGAAAGATCGATTGTGCGACTCCCGATGTTCATGAGTTCGATGAATTCGTAATCATCGCGATTGGTTGAAACACTTATTTCGCTGGTGGCAAGGGGCTCGTCGGGGTGATAGTGCAATTCTGAAACAACCAAGTTTTCGGAATTGGCCGCTTCGGTATCGACCTTGAAGTAAGCGGTATTGAGAGCACTCCACTCTCCGGTTTCCGGGTCATACGACCGGGAATAGAGCCACCCGGAATCGTCAAGGACGAGAGGAGCAGTGGAATGCCGGCCCCCTCCTCCTGCTGGTTGCCCGCGCAACTCCAGGTCAAAACTGATGTCCGAGCTGGTGCCGTTGAGTTGGTGAATTTCCACAGCAATGAGATTTTCACCGGCTACGAACAAGGAGGGGTCCAAAATGACGGTTCCAGATTGATTTTCGGCACTCTGCTGGGTGGCGTAACGATCAAAGGGAGCATCGGCAGCAAGATTCACCCGTGCAACTTCGGCGCCGTTGACATAGATCGCAATGGCATCATCAAAGAGGTAATCGAGCTGAAACTCTCCATAGATCGTGGGATCAAAAATGCTCAGCTTTTTTCGAAAATAGGTGGTGGCGTTTTTTTGAACTCCTCCTGCCACTGGGTCGGCATCGATAAAGCCCACCACCTGAGCTTCATCGCCGTCACCGTATCCCAGTGGCGATCGTCCCTCGCTCCAGAGAGTATCGTTGAATCCTTCCCCGCGCCACTGTGCTCCCTGATCAGTTCCGTCATCGAGATACTTCCAGCGATCCCCGCTCGAAAGAAATTGTGTGGTCTGGCCGCCGCCTCCGCCATCCAAGGTCAGAAGCCTGGCCGTCGGTGAGATCCCCCCGCCGGGCAAGCGTGGATCAAGGGGATGGTGGTAGTCGGTGAGATCGGAATCTTCCGGCCCGTAGGAGTAGTAGATTTGTCTGACTGAAACCGGGACACTCAGGGTTGGTCCTCCGTCCGGGGTCACTTCTCCGCCATGCTGGCTGTAACGCGGAGCCTGCAAATCGGGGTAAAGCTTGGCCTTGCGGAGGATTTCCACCAGCTCTGGGGAACGATTCGCCAACCACTGCGATTGGACCTGTTGATAGGCCGACTCCCACTGCGTGATTGTCCGTTGTGATCCATGCTGATCGCCCCAACGTGCCAGCTCTGGGACCAAAATGCTCCGGTGGTCTTTGGTGATGTCGGCGTATCGAGCCATCGAGGCCATCGCGGTCAGAGCTCCGGCATTGAAAAGAGCACGATGGGCCCGATCGGCCATTTTCATTTGAAACTCTTTACTCGCTCGAAGGGATCCGTATGGCACATTGACGCCACTGGTGGCCCCGGTTTGATCAATGCTTGAATTCAGGAGCATCGAGGTCTCCACATCCCACATGAAGAAATGCGTTCCCGTGCTGGTGCGCGATCCCCGCCAAGCTAGCGGATCCAGGAGGTCTCGCTCCCGTCCGGTGTAGTAATTCCGGTGCGGCCAGTCAGCATTCCCGGTATACCAGTTGACGAGAAGGTAATCGCAGAGGTTTTCGACGTTCAAAAAGTCCGCCCAGGCCGGGTGATTTGATCCATCCGGATTGAGCCCCTGCACTTTCATGTAAGCGGCGGTGCGGGCACTCTCGCTTCCTGCGCTGCTCACCTCCGCAGCGAGACTCACCAGGGTGTTCCAGTAATCACCCCGACTGTCATTGATCGGCGTTCCAAAGTTGATCGCATCCCAGTCTTCTTTCTCCGCTCCAAAATGAGTCACCCCAAAGGACACATCGGGCCGCTCGACCACATTGTAAACCCCCCAGTAGACCCCATTCAGGTAAACGTGAAAGTAGCGCCCCCGCGAAGCCGGGATTCCCAGTTCGGATGCCGACCGCCTTCCGAACTGATCCCGGGCATACTGCACGTTGGTGCGGTTTCCCCATTGGTATCCGTCGTTCGATTCCATTCGGAATATCAAGGTGTCAAACTCGTCCGTCGTCAGGTCTCCAAAAAGCGGGTAACGGAGTTTGGTGTCTCCATAGAATCCCTTGAAAAGCAGTCGGAACGACTTCTTCTTCGTCAGGTCAAAGCGACGAAAAGCGCCTCCCTGGATTCTCATTCCGCAATCGATTTGGAAATTCATCGTCCCGTCCGGATGGGCTGGGTCGACCAACTCGAGAGACGTCGCCCGTTCCCAGTTGATCCCGCTGTTCTCCGGGTGGGAATAGATCCCGCTCGATCCAAAGAGATCTTCGCTAGGCATCACAATCGACAAACTGGGGACCGTTTGCAAATCGTCTTTGATCGTCGCGGCATGCAACGCAGTTACGCTCGTATTCAGTCCATAATCCGGCGAAGTCCCGGACCAGTCGGCGGGCATTCCCCAGACGCTTTGGGTGGTCGTCGCTGATTGCGTCACGACGTCATCGAGAAAGAAATACGTCTGGGTATCCACATTGGTTGATCGCATTCCCTCAAGGTAAGCGATCGCCCGCACCGGCGTCGTCCGGGCAATCGTGATTGGTCCGGTGTAGAGAATCCCGGTCGACTCGCTCGGTGTCGATCCATCGGTGGTGTATCGAATCGAAGCTCCCGCTGTGTTCGACGTGATTTCCAAGGAAAACGGAGCGCTAAAGTGTCCGCGATTCACACTGAATTTCGTGTCCTTCACATAACCCAGAAACCCAATCGAATTTGCCTTTCCTGGTGTTGCGCTTGAAAAGTAGCCCTGGGCTTGGAACTCCCCGAATCCACCGAAGGACACGCCCTCGTTCTGAGCAGGATAGTCCACACCTCCCGAACCATACTCAGTCACAATGGTCACCCCATCTGGTTTCACCAAGGCCAGATACTCTCCGCCGCCATTCAGCTTGAAATTCGTATGCAGTTCACCCCCGGCGACTGTGCGATTCTTTCCCGACGCCCAGACCAGAAGATACTCGTCTCGATCCAAAGTCACTGGCGGAAAAGCCCACTTCCTGAGGTCACCGGGGTCATCGGTCAGGAAATACCCGTTGAGCAGGGCAATCGAACCACTCGGGTTGTAAATCTCAATCCAATCGGAGTCGTCGCCATCTTCATCCACCACGATGGCCCCGTCATTGCTCGCCATGAATTCACTGATGACCGGAACTCCTGGTTCTACCACTTGCACCGAGACTTCCGCCGTCGTGCTGCCCGTCCCATTGATGGCCGATAGGGTGAAGGTTTGCGAGGTTGACAAGACTTTCTCGGCGAGAGTCCCCGTCACCTCTTCACCATCCAAAGTGAGGCGGTCCGCATGAAACACCTCCCAGTTCAAGGTCACGCTGTCCCCCGGGCCCACGATGGTGGAGGTGGACGAAAAATCATGAATCACCGGAAAAGAGGTCACCGCGACCGTGACTTCAGCTGTCGATTGACCATTGTCATTTGTCGCGGTGATCTCATAAACCTTTGTTTCAACCGGTCCTGGTGTGAGGGTAAGGGAGCCTACACCATCGGTGGTGAGAGCGATAACCGATCCCACGCCGTGATTGATCGTGAGCCCCGTCGTTCCCTCATCAACCTCCCAGGAAAGAGTCACCGGCAGCCCTGGAGGGATCAGGGGTCGGTCCACCGTGAACGAAGCCACCACAGGGGCCGCATTCAGATCCAGAATCGGCGTGAAGGTGAACCGGGAAACCGGCGTGGGGAAATCGACCCCGACCCGCTCGTCAACGAGCACCCAGCTGGCTTCATCGTCGCTCCCCTCCAGACGCCATTGGACCGGATCCCGCTCCGTGGCATCATTGGCTGTTGCCCATCGATAGCCGTTCACTTTTTTCGGGCTTCCGAAGTCGAAAACCAAACTGCCTTGGTTAAAGTCCAGCCATTTTGTCGATAGCGACCCGTCGACCGACAAGTCTGGCGTTTCGTTGTTGGGATTTCGCCCACCCGGATTGGAAACCAGTGGCGTTCCCACTCGCACACCTTCCCGCAAGAACTCGAACTCCGCCAACTGGACACAACAATTGTTGGTGATCCTCAGTTGCGTCGGCGTGAAACGGTAGTAGCGGTATTCCGCCTCGCCCGCGGAGACGTCCGCCGGAGTGCTTAAATACAAACAAAGAATCCAATATCCGACGGCCCATTTCATCGGGAAGCAAGATAGGACTTCGACAGGTTGGCGTCGATACAAGTGTTCTTGGCGGGTTTTGCTTGTGGGGCAAAATGCGATCGTGCCGCCTGCTCGACGCGGTGGTCCGGCCTACAGCCGAAAAAAAGCCTCACCGAGGTGAGGCTTGCTTGAAAGAGGTTACCTTGTTCGGGATTATTTCCCGATGGCGTAGAGGTGGGTCTGGGTCGCGACGTAGACCGTGTTGTTGGCCACCACCGCGCTGCTGTAGATCGGGGCAGGGAATTCGATCGTGCCGAGTGGCTTCAATTCTTGGCCGGCTTTCAGGATGTGCAGTTCTCCGTCCTCAGTGCCGAGCCAGACCTTGCCGTCGGCCACCAAGGTCGAGCCCCAGATGCGGGACTGCGTCTCGTGGGTCCAGTAATGCTTGCCGGTCTTGGCATCGTAGCAGTGGATATCACCGTCGTATTCGGCGGCATAGACAAGGCCATCGGCCACGCTCACGGTAGAGATCGAGCGGCCGACAAAGCCCTCCGCATCGGGATCGGCGGGTGAGGCCCACACTGCCTTTCCGTCCGGTCCGATGCAGGAAATGCGACCCACGCCGTCTCCGTGTTCGGGATCCTGACCGATGATGGCGTAGACCAGGCCGTCGGCGATCACCGTGGTCCCGATGACCTCACTGGGGCCCGAGTAGGTCGCGTATTTGATCGGCTTACCATCTTTCTCCCGGTATTCGGGAGGATTGCAATCGTGGCGCCACAGTTCCTTGAAAACCTCAAAGCCTTCCTCGTCCTTCACTGGCTTGGGGTCAAAGGCATAGGTGAATCCATCACCGCCCCCCCAGACGATGGTTTCCTTGCCTCCGATTTTTCCGAAGGCCGGGGAGGACCAACTGGCGTGGAGGACGCGACTGGACACACCGGAGGCCTCTTCACCGATGAGCTTTCCGGTTTTTTTGTCGATTCCAACCAAGGCCGGGGAATTGGGGGCGGGAATGTTGGTGTGGGACCAATCCACGCCATTCGAGGTCGCGGTGTAGAGGACGTCTCCCACCACCACGGGCGAACAGGAGGATACGTTGTGGGGGAAGACCCCGAGTTCCTCGCGCATGTCGTAAATCCAGATGATGTCGGCGTGCTCCTTGGTCACTTCAACCACCTCGTCTTCGACCGCCATGTATTTGGCCTCATCCTTGAAGGGGCCATCGTTGCCGTTGGCCATGCCCTCGGTGTCGAGGCAGACCACCTCGCCGCGGTTGGTCACGAGCCACATGCGGTTTCCTTCGACCGCGGGGGAGGAGCAGAGCCCGACGTATTCCCAGTCACTCACCTTGCCCGCGCCGAGCTTGGGGATGATAAGCTGCCAGGCGAAGGATCCATCCTTTTCGTTGAAGGCCATGAGGACGCCTCGGTCTCCCTTTTGAGTTGAGTTGCGGGGCGATTCGTTGTTGGTCCCCACAAAGACCTTGCCGCCGGCCACCACGGTGTTGCCGTAGGCTTGCGAGCCGAGCTTGGAAGCCCACTTGATGTTTTTGGCTGAGCTGAGGTCGGCAGCCTCGGTTTCGTCGTCGAGTTCACCTGGGTTGATCTCGACGGGCAGGCTTTTGGCTTCGCCAGTCATGTTGCGGGTGGGGTCGCTGCCCCACATGGGCCAGTCCTTGGCGAGGGCACCGAGGGTGAGGGAAGAGAGAATCAGGGTGGTGGTTTTCATGATGGAGGAAGTTTTGATGGCGGGAAGCGGGTGAGGTTTACTCAGGTTTGCTGAGCTTGATGTTGTCGATGTAGACCCGCTTCTGGGCTTGAGGTGAGAAGGCGAAGACGCCGGCCGAGCCCATCGGGTGCACGTATTTGACGGGCACGGTCATGGTCCAATCGTCAGGTTCGGCTTCCCCTTTGGGCCAGGCTTTGGCCCGGACTTCTCCGGTGCCGTCGGCGTTGGCTTTGACGTGGGTCTTGAGCGAATACCAGGTGTTGGCTTGGATTGGAAAGGGGATGGATTCCTTCAGCCGGTCGTGGTTGCTGGAGACTTCGAGGATGTTTTGGTTGCCGACGAGGGTGATGAGATAGCGTTGGTTGACGAGACCGACGGTGGACTTGATGCGGCGGTTGCCATCGGTCATCACATCGGCCTCAAGCAGGTAATCTTTCATTGCGGGATCGCCGAAGAAGTTCATCGTGCGCTGGAAAAGAACGTTGTCGAGCCGGTTGGCGATCACCTTGGAGCCATCCTTTTCAAGGACGTGCCACTTGACGCGAGCACCGAGCCAAGCGAGCGGTGGGAAATTCACCTTCTCGCCTTCGTAATCCATCACCAGGGGAACGGACTCGAAGTCCTCGGTGTAGCCGGGGCCGGCATGGATGCGGCCACGGGTGGTGGTGCTCAATCCATTGGCCGTGACCTTGAGAGCCCCAGCCGAGATTTTCGCGTCGGGGCCCGCCACGAGGGTTCCTGTTTTGGGATCGAGGGTGGCGTCGACCTCGGCCTTCACCTTGGCGCTGGGCGGGACGAACTTCTGCCAGGAAAGTCCCTCGGTGATGATTTTGATGCGTTGACCGGAGGTGTTCAGCCCCCAGACTTCGAAGTCCTGGCTTTCGCCGGGAGCGATCGCGAACTCGGCGGGGATGATTTGGAGTTGGGTGACTTCTTTGCTTGTCACGGGATCAGCGAGGAAGTCGGTTTTGGGAAAGTCGTTGCTCTTTTTGCCGAAGCAGAAGAGTCCGTCGCGGGTCGAAAGATAGACCTTGCCGGCCCAGATGGCGGGAGCGGCGAGGCATTTCACCCCGGAGCCATCGGCGGCTTTGATCTCGGCGTGGGAGAGGACCTCCGCCTTCTCGTCGCTGGGCTTGGCAATAGAGAAGGAACCCTCGAACCACGGGGCATAGATCTTGCCGTCGCCGTAGAGGGGGGAGGCATGGATTTGGTCAGGGGCCTGTTTGTCCTGCCAAAGGGTTTTGCCGCTGTCGGCATCGACCGCGATGAGTTCACCGGTGAAGTTGGTGGTGTAGACCCGGTCCTTGACAAGAATGGGGGAGCTGGTGAAGCCGATGTGTTCGTCGTTGCGCCAGAGTTCCACCTCCTTGCCCAGCACGAGCTGCTCTTTGGGGTAAGTGGTGGGAATCTTGAGGCAGACCAGCCGCCCTTTCGAGGTGGCGTCAATATTCTCCTTGCCGTGCAGGGCGATCAACTTGTCTTTGCCGTAGAGAAGGACCTGAGAGTTGACGCCGCCTTGCGAGAGTTGGAAGCGCCAGACCGGCTCGCCGGTGCGTGCATTGATGCAGACCACATTTCCGCAGCCTGTGCCCGCGTAAAAAACGGCTTGGCCGTCGAGATGACCAAAGACCGGCATCGAAAATGAGCTGTCGACCGGCTGGATGCCGGGGGTGGAATACCAGACCAACTTGCCGGAGAGCTTGTCGAACGCATAGAAACGGTCCCGGGCCGGGCCGGTGGTTCCCCAGTTGGCGGTCACGCAGTGGAAAATCACCAAGTCCTCGAAGACGGCAGGCGAACCGGTGCGGCCGTTCGGGAAGGTGAGACGGGCCAGGTTTTCAATCAGCGAGACCTCCCAGAGGGGTTCGCCATCGGGGGTGAAAGCGACACAGCGACCATTCGAGGTTTGCAGGTATACGTTGCCGGTTTTGGGATCGATGACAGGTGAGCCGATGCCGTAGCGATTGTAAACGACGTCGGAGATGTAGTCGCTGAAGCGTTTTTCCCAGATTTTCTCACCGGTGTTGGCATCGAGGCAAAGGAGGGTTTCCTGCACGTCCTGCATGGTGTCGTCGCCATACTGGCCGTAACCGAAGACGTAGAGCCGGCCACTCGCGATGACCGGAGCTCCCGCTCCGTTGAGATCGTATTTCCAGAGTTGGCTCGACGAGCCGGGCTTCCAGGAATCGGGCAGAGCGGTCTCATCTGAAGTGCCATTCTGGTTGGGGCCACGCCAATTGAGCCAACCGGTGACATCGGCGGTGGCAAGAGAGGCCGCAGCGAGGAAGCTGAAGGCGAAAGGACGGAAGGTCATGGTTTTTCTACGCGGTAAAGCGGGAGAAACTCTCACCGTAACTGCACGATCCGTCAAGAGGAGCGGTGAGGGATGAAGAACACCAAGCCGCAATTCGCCTCTCATGAATGAATGATTCAATAAAAATGAACAAAAATCATTTCCCGTCTTGCCATGTCGGAAAGCTTCTTGGTAGGTTCTTCTTCACGTTTTTAATCCGAAAACGTCTGCACACACACAAATTCTTCCCTGCTTTCAAGCTCGGCGGCAGCCATCCGGCTGAATGTCGTCGTTTCAACAACATCTCAACCGCGGTCCACCCTCTAATTCACGAGTCTCATGCCCATGAAAACCATCCTCAGAACCCTCAGCCGTCCGTCGAGGCGATGCGTCCTCGCCGGTCTCTTTAGCCTTGTTCCCCTTTCTGGTGCCTTTGCGGCCCTCAGTTCGGAAGGCGCGGGCGAAATTGCGATCTACCGGGAGGCGGGCGGTGCCGATGTCATCAGTCCGAACGGTTCGACCGCGAACGGCTTTCTGACCCACGACTTTGACACGAACGAGCGCGAGGATGGCGGAAGTTTCACGCGCGTTGGTGCCGATGTCACCCTGAACCGGACCGGTCACTATCTCGCGATTTACAATTCTCGCTTCGATGCCACCCCGGAGACGAGCACCGAGCAACGGGTGGAGGTGCAGAGCTATCTAACTGTCAACGGAACGGCTCTGCCATCCGGGTGGTCCCAAGGGTATATCCGGCGTCAGAATACTCAGTGGGAGACCATCACCGCCGGAATGGCGGTTTTCGAGGCCAACGCAAACGACGTTCTCCAGCTGCGCTCATTCCGAACGGACAACACCACGGCCGGAACCGTGACTCGCTTTCCGGATGGCACCGGTCTCCAGTTGATCAAGCTGGATGACGTCAACATGGACTACGCCCGCCTGAGCTTGGCGACCAACCAGTCTGGGCCGGTGGACGCGAATTGGCTAAAGGTGGCCTATGACACTCCGGACGAGCTTGGGGCCGGTTTCACCCATGGGACCCCCGGCGATTTGACCCTTGTGGACGGCGGGAAATACCTCGTTCTGGCCAATACTTACATCGGGCCATCTTCCAACCGGTCTTCGATGGTTCAGCGCCTTACCCTTGATGGTGTCGAGGTTCCCGGGTCCAAGACCACGATTTACATGCGCAACGCTCAGAATGCCAATCAAGGGGCAGCCTCGGTCGGCATGATCTTGGATGCGACGCCGGGACAGACCCTGAGAGTGGAAGGATCCCTCGACATCGATTTGGCGGGTTTGAATTATCGGGGGGAACGCTGCGCCTTGAGCGTGATTCATTTACCATCCCTCTCAGCCGGAACGGCAGAGGCCGATCCGGAGTATGTCCTGCTGAATACGACCGACGACCAGAACATCAACACGACCAATGATACTCCGCTCGTCTTCTCCAATCAGACCCAGGTCGATGCGTCTTTCGGCCACACCAGTGGCGGAAGTGAGGTGAGCATTGTCGTTCCTGGTGATTATCTTTTCCTAGCTTCCGTCTACGATGACGACGACGAAGTCCAGCGGGGTTTCTACTCCCAGGGATGGTCGGTGAATGGCGGTAGCAAGTCTGCCGTTGGGCAGAGCGGCCGCTATTCCCGCCATTCCTTCGGGGCCGACCAGTTTGGGAATAGCTCGGCTTTCATTGGAAACAACCTGGCCGCCTTTGACACGATCGAAATGGTTTCTTCGGGTCTCGGGAATCCCGGAACCAACAATGCCAACCAAATCTTTCTCCAGGGGGTGCGCCTGGCCTCCCTCTTCACTTATCCGGCGGCCTACGAGGTTCTGTTCGATCCACTCGCGCTGTCCGTGACCGAAGGAGGAAGCGCCGAAACTTATGCCATCGAACTTGGGCGGTCGCCCGCCAGCGGCTCGGTGGAGGTGACGATCACTCCGGATGCCCAGACCGAGGTCAGCATCGATGGTGGCTCCAATTTCTTCCCTTCGGCCACTCTCACCTTCACGACCGGCGGCGTGGCCCAAACGGTGACGGTGCGGGCGGTGGATGACAGCGACATCGAAAGCGCCCACCTCTCGGTGATTACCCACGCCATCACCACCACCGGCGATCCCACGAATTATCCCACCACTCTCGTTTTGCCCGATGTCAACCTGAGTTTGGTCGACAACGATGTGGTGGCAGTGGCGGCGGGGGACGATACCTCCACCAGCAATGCCAGTGAGAACGCCCTTGGAGACCAGAGCTTGATTGCTCCGGCCACCAGCCTACTCGACAACGACTCCGATGGCTTCGAAAACCAGGTCGTTGCCTTCGATTCTGTCAGTGAAAAGGGAGCGCTGGTGACGGTCGAAACAGATGGAACCTTCACCTACGACCCGCGGGCTGCCGCCCTTCTCCAAGCCCTCCCCGCAGGTGGCTCCACGGTCGACACTTTCGACTACACCGTGCGGGACGGTGATGGGAATACCAGTGTCGGAACGGTTTCGATTACTGTCGAAGGTGCCAATGACCCTGTCACTGCCGCCGATGACAACTGGGGCGAAGGCCCGCTTGAAAACGGCACCTTCACCAGCAGCCGGAGTCTCGTGGCCAACGACGGGATTGTCGGGGCGAGAGGGGTCCAGACCTTCCCTGCTGGCAGCGATCTGCGCACCCTCCCAGGGAAGACCACCAGTCAGAGTCCCAGCGTGGGAGCACCTCCCGGGGGAGGAGTCCCGGAAAACGCCTTCGACGGCAATGCGGGAACCTTCACCCACACTCAGTCGAACAACAACACCGTCGATCACGTTTGGCAGGTCGATTTCGGCCGGGACGTCTCGCTCGAGGAAGTGACTCTCACGAATCGCCAGGATTGCTGCGCCGACCGTCTCCGCGACATCACCGTGACTGTGCTTGATGGCTCAGGGGCGGAAATCTTCAATTCCGGGCTGCTCAACCCCGCGAACGTTCTGGGCTTCACGGGAAATTCAGGAGGCATTCTTTATGTTGATTTTGCCGGACCCATCACTGGTCGGACTTTGGTCGTGACTCGGACTCCCGATCTCAGCGATCCCAATGCCAGCAATGGCAGCATTCTCTCGCTAGGAGAGGTCACCGTGATTGGGAGTGCTCCGGGCATCTTCTATGAAACTGACAAGCGCCTCCTGCTCGATTACGATGCCGGACGCCTCAGCGGGAACGGCCGCTGGGAAAACAAAGGAGAGCGGGGCGGCACCGCGATGGACTGGGTCCTGACCGACATTACCCTTGATCCCGCTCCCGGCACGTTCCGGGCGGGAATCACCGCCGCTTATGAATGGGATGACTTGGCTGACGACGCCACGCCCGCTTCGGGAATCAGCGGTTCGATTCACGATCACGTCGCTCCGGCAGACCGCGCCGACGCCACTTGGGAATTCTGGGTCAAGCCGGCTAACACCAATAGCGTGATGACCATCTTCGAGACCGGCGGTGGTTCGGGTTTTGGCTGCATCATCAACAATGGGGTCCTCGAGGCCGCCACGGAACTCGATGGTGCCAGCCAGACTGGAAGTTATGTCAGCTATGACCTGGTTGCCGACCCACTTGGTCTGGTCGGCAATGATCCCACCAATGAATTTAATCAATACGCGGTGACCCTCACCATCAATGGCGGGCTGCAACTCTACGTCAATGGCGTGCTGGTCGATGAAAGCACGAGCGGCGTTTCCGGTGATTGGGACGGGGGCGATGGCGCGGGCCTGGGAGGCTTTGGCGAAACGAATCATGGTGGCTTCACCAACGGAGCGGCCGGCACAGCCTACGATGCCACCTTCCTCGGTCAGATGGCCATCGTGCGCCTCTATTCAGGTGTCCTTAGCGGGGCTGAAATCCAGCAAAACTACAAAGCCGTGGATGCCGGAACCGATATCGATGGCGAAGCAATCGCCGTCGTGGGAGTGATCGATGGGAGTGGGAACTTTGTGGCTAACGGTTCGCAGGCCACTCTTGCTTCCGGAGCACTCGTCACCATGACCGACAGCGCGGGTGGGTTCGACTATGATCCCAACGGCGTTTTTGTTCTCATCAACGGGGAAACCGTTACTGACACCTTCACCTACCGCGTGAGCGACGGGGTCGGCAGTGTGTCCGAGGCCGAGGTCGCGGTGACCATCACCGGTGAGGCCGATGCCGGGAACGACAGGGTGCTGGCCAAGGAAGGCCAGGTTGTCACCTACACTCCGAATGAGTTTCTCGGAAATGACGAAAGCCCGGTCACTCCGGGAGCTTACCTCGAACTGACTCCCCCCGGAATTGTTGGAGGATCTTGGACCAACACGGGTTCCGCCCAGGGCACTCACAACGGGACGGTCCTTGGATCATTGATCGCGGCTCCCGACCTCACTAGCGGATTCTACGGCATCGGAGCAGCCGCTACCTCGGCCACTTTCGAAGACTGCGATGCCATCTCCACGGGGTCGGCCACCATCGAGGTTTGGTTCAAGCCCGATCCCGGCCAGACCGGCAAGCTCACTGTCTTTGAAACCGGTGGCAACGGAAATGGCTTCTCCATCGTCTTCGATGCCGACACCAACGAGATGATTGCCAACTTCGATGGTGGCGACGACACCAATAACCGCATGGTGGTGGCCTCCGGCCCTGGTTCGGTGAGCACTTCCGAGTTCAACCAGGTCATCGTCCTTCTTCGCCCGAATGAAGGACCGGAGACCTCGGTGGGGTCGGGGATCTTTGTCGACCTCATGGACATCCGGGTGAACAACGACCCGCTGGGGACCTTTGACGGGGCACCCGACGCGACCACTGAGAATCTCCTAGGAACCTCGAACGACTGGTGCGGCACCGACAATTCCGGGTTGAACTTCGTCTCAGGAACAGCCGCCTTGAATGAGAACTTCCCGGCCGCTCTCGGAACAGTGGCGATTGCGAGGGTCTATCCCTTTGTCCTCACGCCCTCCGAAATGGAGGTCAACTTTGACTCCGTCATCGATTCCCTCGCCTTTGTCGCTTCGCCCACCACCGAGCAGGGGGCGACAGTGACCCTGAATGTCGATGGCACGGTCTCGGTTGATTACAGCGGTGTCTCGCTGGCTCCCGGGACAACCACGACCGATTCCTTCACCTATCTCGGGAATGCCGGAGTGGCTACCGTGAATGTGACGATCGAGGCTCTCACTCCGCAGGAAGCCTGGCGCTTGGCCTTCTACGGCACGATCGCCAATGCGGGCCTCGCTGAGGATTCGGCGGTGGCGGTGAACGGCCTTACCAACCTGCAGAATTTCGCTCTCGCTCTCGATCCCACTGACGGGGCCGCTACCCTCGACGTCGATGCCGGAGCTGGGACCATTCTTTCGGTCGGTCCGCCGACGGTCTGGGTGGATCCGGCTGATGGGCGCATTTACCTTCGACATACTCGTCGCGCTGATCTGGCCGCGCTTTCGCTCTCGATTACCGAACAATTTAGTCGGGACCTTGTGGACTTTGAGGATAGTCAGCAGGCTCCGGTGGTCATTGCAACCGGAACGGGTGTTGGTGGCGCAGCCATTGAGGCGGTGCAAACAGAATTCCCGCTTGTCCTGCCGGTCAGCGGGGGCAAGGGCCGCTTTGGCCGGGTCGAGGTGAGCAACCCCTGAGATTGAAGCTGCCCCTTCGGCAAAATAAAACCAACAGAGAAAGACCAATGCGACACCTGACTTCATCATTTCTAGCCGGAGCAATCATACTGGCGGGATCGGCTGGAACGGCCGGGGCCGCAGTCATCGCCTTCATTGATGAGGACATCGAAATCCCCACGACTTACGAGGGGGTCTCGCTGAACCTCGAGACCGGAGAATTTGGAATGGCAGCGGCAGGTTTGGCGGGGGCGGACCTCAATTTCATCTGGGGAGGCCGCGGAGTGACCAACGACGCCGATCAGACCGTCGCAACTCCAACATGGCAGCCAGTCAGGTCCGGCACCGGAAATACCGATCCCATCGAGGCTCTCGGAATCGGGACGGAAGTGGGTCCCTCCTCGGTGACTTCGACCGGCTTTGGGGGATCGGCGAATCATTTCGCTTCCTTTGCCTCGGGAACCCGACAGTTTTTGGGATACACTCTGGTGCTGGAGGATAGTACGGTGGCTTATGGTTGGGCCGAGGTCACCTTGCGCGATGACAACCTTCCGGGGGTGATTCATCGTTGGGCCTATGAAGACACCGGGGCCCCGATCGCGGTGGCCGAGATCCCGGAGCCGTCCCAAGCCTTCTTGGCGGCTCTTGGCCTTCTTGTGCCCATCCTGCGCCGGTCGCGCCCGAGTCGTCTTGTCTAGTTTCGGCACTTCTCCGCGACGCCCGACAACGAATCAGGCCACTTTTCTTCGTTCGCACAGGCTGATCACGAGCTTATGCAGGACCATTCGGTGGTCCTGTCCCGTTGTCACGAGGGCCTTGTCGGCATCGAGACAGGCCGACATTCCTGCTTGAAGTTCTTCGAGTGCAAAGCGACCTGCTCCCCGCGCGGCCATCTTCAGGCCCCAGGTGTTGACCGAGCCGTCTTTTTTCTTGGGCAGAACCGCCTTCACCCCGGCCGGAGCTCGTTCGGGTGATCCGTAGGATGACACGAGCTTGGCAAAGAAGAGATTGCGGACGGTTGGGATGATGGAGGCCTTGATGATTCCCACCGCGTTTTCATTCTTGGCCAGGAGGGAATCGATGAGCTCGATGGCCCTG
>JALQTQ010000520.1 GCA_023263995.1 Akkermansiaceae bacterium
CTGAAAACGATCCCAGGCGTCTCCCGCGCGCGTGCGGCGAATGGGGAACTGTTGGCCGGCCA
Source organism: Akkermansiaceae bacterium (assembly GCA_023263995.1). Lineage (GTDB taxonomy): Bacteria > Verrucomicrobiota > Verrucomicrobiia > Verrucomicrobiales > Akkermansiaceae > SW10. The sequence goes on from JALQTQ010000520.1 coordinate 63, forward strand.
GCGGGTCAGCGATTAAGAAGAAGGGTTTGGCGGCGGTCACCGTGGCGCTCACGACGTCACCGGGGCGCGGCTGATCTGCATCTTCGCTCACACCCACGTGCACGAGCCGGCCGTCTTCGGCGCGACCAGAGAGACGATGGGTTTCTTCGTCTTTCTTTCCCTCGCCCGTGGCAATCAACACCTCGACCGTGGTGCCTTCGAGTTTCTGGTTTTCTTCCCAGCAAATCTGGTTTTGCAACTCAACGAGGCGCTCGAAGCGCTCTTGAACGACCTCTTTCGGGATTTGGTCGTCCATCGTCGCGGCCGGGGTTCCGGGTCGAATCGAATACTGGAAGGTGAAGGCGCTGGCAAAACGTGCCTGGCGAACCACCTCCATGGTGTCTTCGAAGTCTTGCTCGGTTTCACCGGGGAAGCCCACGATGATGTCGGTGGTGATGGCGGCATTCGGGATACGCTCGCGCACCCGCTCCAAAATGCCCAAGAACTTCTCACTGCGGTAGCTACGGCGCATGGCCTTCAAAATGGCGTCAGAGCCCGACTGGAGCGGCATATGCAGCTGGGGCATCACATTGGGGGTTTCGGCCATGGCGTCGATCACGTCGTCGGTGAAGGCCGCCGGGTGGGGGCTCGTGAATCGCACCCGCTCAAGGCCCTCGATCGAACCGCAGGCTCGAAGGAGTTTCGAAAACGCTTGCCGGTCACCGAATTCGACACCGTAAGAGTTCACGTTTTGACCCAGAAGGGTCACCTCA
>JALQTQ010000521.1 GCA_023263995.1 Akkermansiaceae bacterium
CGACAACTATTCCGGCGGTCTACCCTCTGGCTTTGAAGCCTACCAAATCATTAAAGACCCTCGCACCGGCAACCACCGGAAGCACCGTTTTGGGGAAGTCCTCTTCATGGTCATCACCGCCACCCTCTGCGGGATGAACAACTTCGCCGAGATCGAAGATTTCTGTGAGTTACAACTCGACTGGTTGCGCAAATGGATCAAAGCACCAAACGGAACCCCCACCACCCAGACCTTCGCCAATATCTTCGCACTCATCGATCCGAAGTGTTTCAACGATTGCCTGCAAGCCCACCTCGGTCAGATTAGCGGACCGCTTCGCGACGAGATCATTGCCATCGACGGGAAGAGCCTGCGCGGCAGCCACACCGTCAAACAACAACCTGTCCACGTCGTCAGCGCCTGGGCCGCCAAAGAGCGCCTGACCCTCTGTCAGGAGCACGTCGCAAAGAAGAAGAACGAAATCAGCGCCATCGGCCGTATCCCGGATCTGCTTGATCTGGAAGGCCATACCGTAACCATTGATACCATGGGGGCCCAGCGGGAGTTTGCTGAAAAGATCATCACCAAGAAGGGCGACTCCCTCTTTGCCCTCAAGGCCAACCAAGCGAACCTACACAAGGACGCCATTGACCATTTCCACATCGCGTTGAGGCATCTCAAACTTGAGAACGCGAAGGGTTGGAGTATTCATCAGGACTTCACTGTGGGGCATGATCGCAAGACCTTGTGCATTCTGGTCGCCACCGAGCAATTGGATTGGATGGACCCCGGAATCCGGAACCGTTGGGAGGGCTTGCGAACCCTGATCAT
>JALQTQ010000522.1 GCA_023263995.1 Akkermansiaceae bacterium
GGGTATGTGGAGGTCCGACCGGTTGGTGCCGTCACGAAGGGGTTGGAGGGACAAGAACTTGCCCCCCTCGGTGCGATGGCTCGTTCTGCGGCGCAGGTCCGTGTTTTTTCTGACGATGGGAAGTGTGTGCATGACTCGTCCCTCATGAGGCGAGCCCTGCACCAGGCGAGAAGCTTGGATGCCGTCATTGCACAGCACGCCCAAGACCCCGGGCTCACTGAGGGGGCACAAATGAACGATGGCCCTCTCGCGGCGACGCTGGGGTTGACAGGGTGGCCTGCGGTTGCCGAGGAGTCCATCATCGCGAGAGATGTTCTCCTCGCCGAGTCGGCGGGAGCCCGGTTGCACGTGTGCCACCTGTCGACGGCGGGCTCCATTGAGGTTATTCGGTGGGCGAAGGCTCGCGGTATTTCTGTGACTGCCGAGGTGACACCTCACCACCTCTTGTTAACAGAGGATCTTGTGTCGAGTTTTGACCCACTTTTCAAAGTGAATCCTCCTCTCCGGCGAGAGGAAGATGTCCTTGCTCTCCGGGAGGCGGTCGCCACGGGTGTCATTGATATCGTGGCCACGGATCACGCCCCACACCCCAGTGAGCTCAAGGACTGCAGCTTTCCCGAAGGTGCCTTTGGCATGCTTGGCCTAGAAACAGCATTGCCCGTGGTGTTGAGCACTCTGGTGAATCCGGGAATGGTCAGTTTGAAAGATGTTGCTCGTTTTATGTCCACCACCCCTGCCGCTATCGGTCGTCTTGACGGATATTCGTCACCCTTTGGTGTGGGCGAGCCTGCTCACATGACCCTTG
>JALQTQ010000523.1 GCA_023263995.1 Akkermansiaceae bacterium
GATCGCTCTCTTTCTTTGATTATTTTTAACTATTTTGCTTGTTTTTGCCATAATTAATTCTCCCTAAATGGAAATCCTAGCGATTGTAATAATACATAACCTTTTTCGTTATCGTTAGCAGAAGTACAAATTGTAATATTCATTCCTCTGATGTCTCTAACCTTGTCATATTCAACTTCAGGAAAAACTAACTGTTCATTTAATCCGAGTGTGTAATTTCCGTTTCCATCAAACGATTTTTTATTAAAACCTCTAAAGTCACGGATTCTTGGGACTACAACTTGTACAAACCTGTCATAAAATTCCCACATTCTGTCACCTCTTAAAGTAACCGATGTACCAATTGGCATTCCTTCTCTAATTTTAAATCCAGCAATTGATTTTTTTGCTCTTCTGATTACAGGTTTTTGTCCAGAAATTGCAGTTAATTCATCAACCATAGACTCAAGCGCCCTACCATCTGTAGCTGCTTTTCCATCACCGATGTTGATAATTATTTTTTCTAGACTTGGTATTTCATTTACATTACTCAACTGAAGATCAGACATAATCTTTTGTTTTAACTCGGTGTTAAATTGCTCTTTTAATCTAGGAATCATACTTCATCACCTGTCTGAGCTAGAATTCTATATTTTTTGCCATTTTTATCAAACTTATAACCAACTCGTCCCGATTTCTTTTTTACAACTAATGCAACATTAGAGACGTTTATTGGCATACTTTTATCAATAACTCCACCTTGCATTGTTTGACCCTGTGGTTTTTGATGTTTTTTATTAACATTCAC
>JALQTQ010000524.1 GCA_023263995.1 Akkermansiaceae bacterium
CGCTGAAATTTCACCCTTAAGCTGGGCCATGAAAGCCTCTCGATCACCCCAATAGTAGGCGGTGCGTGCTTTGCGTGCCGCCGTTTGGGTTTTCATCCGCATCATCCCTGAATGGATCAGGCAAGCCTTGCGGCAAGCTGGGGATGCGCTGGGGCACATTCCCACACTATGCAGCGGATCCAAGTACAGAATGGCACTTCGAACTGCGGCCGTGTTTGTCTTCGCCAGTTTGGCGGATTGATGGGTTAATAGTTTCATGTCAACACCTTTCAGTTTAAATGAACCCAGACAAAGGCACTCTATTGAATGCCCTTGTGCTTGGCTCACTTGGCCTTCACGTTATAATTGTCTAGTTCTTGCAAGTCTCCCGATTCCAACAAGCCCAGATCAACCAGGCATTCAATATACCCGCTTTCGAACCCTTCGGCTTGCGCTTGTTTACTGGCGCTGGTGTCGGTGCTATCAAGCCAAAGCAGCCATTCCGTTTGCCGCTTGATCTTGTTGCGAACCAGGTTAGCTTTGATGCTGGTGACATCGACGTGATCTAATGATGCTTTCATCTCATGTACTCCTTAAGTACTACTGCCTTGGAACCCGCCCTATTGCTTGCCCCATGCCTCTATTATCTCCCCCAACCTTACGCGAAACTTACAAGTCCCTGATTTGTTATTGGAAATTCCGATAGAGTGTTATCGGAACTTTCAATGGCGCAAGGCTTGACAGATTCCCTAGGCTTTGGTAGGTCTTAGCGGCACGCTCCCTTGCCCTCACGCCGCATACTACCC
>JALQTQ010000525.1 GCA_023263995.1 Akkermansiaceae bacterium
CCCCTTTATCCGGTTCTTTATATCAAATAATAAGGTTTAAAGACGGAAAGATTGTTTGGTTTCTTCGTGTTTTCCCTTCATCTAAAGGCGAGATTTTCAGAAATGGTGCCAAGGATTTGATCAAAAAAACAAAAACTAAGGAATTTCGAAAATTCAAAGTCCCTTCTAGCAGTTAGCTGTTGCCTACCACCATGCGCGCGACGATCTGATCTTTGGAGGTCAGCATCGCATGAGTTGGATTTCCAAATCGTCCCCGGACTTTGGCTCCAGTGCTGAAAGGAGTTCGTCAAAATCTTCGAGAAGAGCATCTTTGCCGTGCTGGAAGCTGTTGCCTACCACACTGACTGTTGCCTACTGTTGCCTACCACACTGACATCGACTCCGGTTTCCAAATTGACGTCGGGCGATTTCAGGCGCAATTTGTCTGCAATTTGTCTGCCGGGCATATTTCAGCAGAGAACTGCTCCAGTCCAGCACCTGCAATGAATTCCGGCTGTTTGGCGTATGGTGAGGTGGGGTAGATTCGGGGTTTTCAAAGCGTTTTGGTCAGGGATCTTGCCTTCCTTCGGTCGGACGAACTGTCAGAGCGGGCTCAAGCTGTCACGTCTCCAGCATCCATGGCCATCGCGTATAAAATTTGTCAGACGATTTGCTGGATTTTCCCTTGCCTTGGTGTGCGGCGGGTTTTAGGGTGGGGGCATGCAGCGAGGGATGTCTCGGAGGTTGAAGTCGCCACGGCGGCCGCGCCGGTTCTTGGTGCCGCCCGAGGCCGGGGGGACCGCC
>JALQTQ010000526.1 GCA_023263995.1 Akkermansiaceae bacterium
AACGAAATGCCGGCCTCCATCCTCGGTGCCGTGCTGCAATCGGACGTGAAGCGTAATGAGCCATCACCGTCATAGAGGTCGCTGATGTTGGTTCCGAAGGCCTGTTGGTCCGCTACGAAGAAGGGGTTACAGAAAGTAGCATTCGCGCCACCTTCCATGTCAACTTCCACGTCGTAGTACCGCGCGCCTACTGTTGCCGACAGCTTGTCGGTGAAGTCGAAGCTGACCTCACCAAAGATGCCGTACTGCTCATCTGTGCGGCGGATGTCGTTTCTGAAAACGGTTGTAGATGGATAAGGGCCTTCCTCTGTGTAGAACGATCCGGGGTGAGGATAGTTTTCAACGGGAATGCCTCCGCCCGGATAAAAGTCAAAGAAGTTAATTTTGTCTATCGACGGATAGACAAAGTCGTTACGTTCCTTCAACTCAAGGTCGCTGAAAAATGCGCCTGCCGTGACGCGCCAGCTTCTATCCTGATCTGTGCTGAAGCGAACCTCGTGTGTGGAAACTTCAGTCTCAGAGAAGCTGGTGACATAGGTATCGGGCTCGTAACATGTGCCATATGACACATTGAGCGGTGCGCCTTCCTGATAGTAGTTATATTCAGGATAGGAGACCGACGCGTCACAAATGTAGTAAGGCAAGTACTGGCCGACGTACATGTAGTCGGTGTAGTCAACAATCTGGTCTGTTTCACGCTCTGTATATGCGCCCGTATAGACAACCTCCAGCTCGCCCAAGCGCCCCTCGATGGTCCAGCTAAAGTTGTCGAAGGA
>JALQTQ010000527.1 GCA_023263995.1 Akkermansiaceae bacterium
CCATTGGTATCGCAGATGCGGATGATTTGGGGCAGATTGCGGATTACGCGGCGGTCAGTGATCAATTGCTGATTGATGCCAAGCCGCCGAAAAATGCTGATCTTCCTGGGGGGAATGGTCTTTCTTTTGACTGGCGGCTGTTGGCCGGACGCAGATGGCCTGTGCCATGGATGCTTGCGGGTGGATTGACGCCTGACAATGTGCGGCTTGCCGTGCAAATGACAGGCGCGCAGCAGGTTGATGTTTCATCAGGCGTGGAAAGTCGGGCAGGGGTAAAAGACCCTACCCTGATCCATGCTTTTGCCGATGCGGTGAACGGGGGCTAAACCTTGCCCCTTTCTCTTGCTCAATTCTTGCGCCCGCGTTAGGCAGTGGGTCGAATGTGAAAAAAGGTGCCTCCATGCCCGATGATATCTTGAACAGCTTTATGACTGGCCCTGATGAAAGCGGCCGCTTTGGCCAATTCGGCGGGCGGTTTGTGTCAGAAACCCTGATGCCGCTGATTTTGGAATTGGAAGCCCAATATGAACGCGCCAAAACAGATCAATCCTTCTGGGATGAAATGCATGATTTGTGGACGCATTATGTCGGCCGTCCGAGCCCCCTCTATTTCGCAGAGCGCCTGACCGAGCATTTGGGCGGCGCGAAAATCTATCTCAAGCGAGATGAGCTAAACCATACGGGCGCGCATAAAATCAACAATGTGTTGGGTCAGATCATTTTGGCCCGCCGCATGGGTAAGACACGGATTATTGCGGAAAC
>JALQTQ010000528.1 GCA_023263995.1 Akkermansiaceae bacterium
CTTTCGCTTTCACCCCTCTCAACGGCTTGAACCGCACCCCGACGGCAGCCTGATCGTGCGGTTTGAGGCGGCGGGCTGGCTTGAAATGGCGTGGCACCTCTACCAATGGGGCGACAAGGTCGAGGTGCTCGCACCCGAGGGGCTGCGCGCCATGGTCTCTGGGCATCGCCGCGCGGACTTCAACTCAATGCCCTGAGCCTCATCCCTCTGGCCTGGATCACAGCCCCCTCGCCTACCGCCCAGTCTAACCCCGAGACCTGTTCGCCCGCAATTTCCAACCAACTGATTGAAAAATAAAAGCCTCTGGCCAGATCTCTGGCCAGAGGTAAATCTTACCGCATCAAAGGTGGGTCAAATCACCCCAAAAAGGAAAAACTTTGGGGGTCGGGACAGGGACTGACTCTAACTCACCCAATCAGCCGCATTTCGAGTGGCCGCAGTCGGCGCAGGTCATGCAGCCTTCGACTTTGCGCATGGCATACGATCCACACGACGGGCAGGCTTGGCCGCGCGGGGCTTCGCCCACGGCGATGGCTTCGGCTTTCGGGTCGGATTTCAGGCCCTTGCCCTCGCCCTCGATAAAGCCGATCGAGATCATGTGACGCTCGATCACGCCGCCGATCGCGGCCAAAATCGAGGGGATATATTGCCCCTGCATCCACGCGCCACCGCGCGGGTCGAACACGGCTTTCAGTTCTTCCACGACGAAAGACACGTCGCCGCCACGGCGGAACACAGCCGAGACCATCCGCGTCAGCGCG
>JALQTQ010000529.1 GCA_023263995.1 Akkermansiaceae bacterium
CACGATCATTGCAAACGAAACAGATTTTTATCAAGTCGGTGTGCTCAAAGGTTTGCAAAAATATTCAAACGATTCTGATTTTGTAGGAAACACTGGTCAGGTTGCTAAAGCGCTTACTTTGGGTACGGTGACGGGTTCTTGGATTAATAATGATACATTTAGTAATGCTTTACAAACAGTATCAGCAAAGATATTTTACTTAGATACAAATACGCTTTATTATTATCAGGATGAAGAAACAGGTTTTGCTGATTTTACAATTGGTGAAAATATCATAAACACTGAGGGTGGTACCGCAGAAGTACTTGCAAAAGTAAGTCCAGATGTTGATGCTTATTCGGGTGATATTTTATACATAAATACACTCGATGAAGCGATAAAACGAGACGCGGATCAAACCGAAGACATTCGAATAGTTATTCAGTTAGGATAAAAAATGGCGACACAATTTACTTCCAGTACATTATCGGGCATTTACAACGACGACTATAACGAAACTGATAACTATCATCAGATTTTGTTTAATAGTGGTAGAGCACTACAGGCTCGGGAGTTAACGCAACTCCAGACAATAATGCACAATGAGTTGGCTCGACTTGGAAAAAACATTTTCAAAGAAGGCGCAACATTGTCTTCTGGCGGAATGGCTGTCAATGCTGATTACGAGTGGATTAAAGTTTCTGCTACAAATGCAGGTGGTGCGTTTGCAGACATACCAGTAGGAACAGTATTTAAAAATCCTCTCACCAATGTCGAGGCT
>JALQTQ010000052.1 GCA_023263995.1 Akkermansiaceae bacterium
GGTGTGCACCCCCATCGGATCGAGGTTCTCGATCGAGCAGATGATGACGCAGTTGTCCGCTCGGTCACGCATGACCTCGAGCTCATAGTCCTTCCAACCCTTGATCGACTCCTCGATCAGGATCTCCGAGAGCGGGCTGGCCTCGCTGGTTCTGGAGGAGGGGGCGGGCAGCGAAAAGCCGGGGCCGACCGACATCGTGGCGGCTCATTTCACCGGTTGGCTGGCCGATGGCACCTTGCTGGAAAGCACCGTGATGAACGGGAAGCCGACCCAGTTCAAGCTGGACCAGGTGACCATCAAGGGCTGGGTGGAAGGACTCCAGCTCATGGTCAAGGGGGAGAAACGCCGCTTCTGGATCCCGGAAGCACTGGGCTTTGGCGAGAACCCGCCGCCCGGAGCGCCCAAGGGCGATTTGATTTTCGACTTCGAGCTCCTGGAGTTCAAGGCCATGCCGAAGGCTCCCGAACCCATTCCCGCGCCGGAGGATGTCGCGGCGGCCCCGTCCGATGCCGAAACGACCGATTCCGGGCTCGCCTTCAAGGTCCTGCAGGCCGGCGATGGCTCGGCGCATCCGGGTGAGACCGACGAAGTGCTGGTCCACTACACCGGCTGGACCACCGACGGAAAGATGTTCGACAGCTCGGTGGCCCGCGGAGAGCCCATTTCCTTTCCCCTCAACGGAGTCATCAAGGGATGGACCGAGGGTGTCCAGCTCATGGTCGAGGGGGAGAAACGCCGCTTCTGGATTCCCGGAAAACTGGCCTACGGGGAAACCCCGTCGCGCCCCGGCGCTCCCGCAGGTATGCTCGTCTTTGATGTCGAGCTGATCCGGATCGGGGGATGAACGGCTTGAGTCTCGGTGCCGAGGTCGACCACGGTGTCCTGACTGTTTTTTTGAGAAACTTTTCCAGAGGCTTACCATTTCCCAAAGTGACATTGGTGGTCAGGGGGAGTCAGGCAGCGCGGAAGTTGAGCGGGGGGCGGGTGATGCGTCCGCCACCGAGAAAAATTTTGCAGTAGAGGGCCATTCCAACGAGTCCGTCGAGGACGAGGTTGACGATGATCATGAGCATGAGAATCCACTGTTCGTCGGCGATATGAGAGAGCATCAGTTCTTCGCCTAAAAAAGTTGGGGTGATGGGAAACCCGGCGATGGCGAGGACGGCCAAGACGAAGAGGCGGGCCGCGACCGGGTGCCGCATGGCGTGGCCGTGAAATTGGTCAAGGTCCATTCCGGCACCAGAGCGATGAAGGTGAGTGAGAACCAAAAAGCCAAGGACCCCGGCAAAGATGACTCCGGTCAGGAAAAGGGCTCCTTCAAAGTGATTGAGGTTTGATTCGAGCCAGAGGGCAAGGAAGAGGAAGAGCTGGTTTACCATCAGCATGCCCCAAGCCGAGGTCGCGGGCCCACGCGTGCTGAAGGAGCGGAAAACGAAGATCCAGCCCACGAGGACCATCGCTTCCGGTAGCCGAGACCATCGGGTAATTGGATTTTGCGGCCAACAAAGAGAGACCGACCCGATCGCCAAAGCAAGGAGGACAAAAAATCCTGTTCGCCCAAGTCGAAGCTTGAGCATCATTGATCCCAAGATCTTGAGATTGTGCCAGAGAGTTTCGGCAAAGAAACGGTCAAGATAGAATTCGTGAACAGCAAGAACATAAAGAGTGCAATTCCAACGGCTCGCAAGGGGTGTAGTATTCTTTTTTGGGAGGAAGATTTGATTTTGAATCTGGTAGTTAAGCGTCGATGGTGAAACTAGGATTTGATAGCAGCGGTAAAGTGAGTTGAGCACAAGATGGAGAAGGGCGAGGAAAACCCAGCCGCAGGCTACTTCGATGAAGATCAAGCCGATTTGGGCAACTGAACCGTAGCCGATCTTGGCCTTCACCGTGGCTTGGACCAAACTCATCCATTTGCAGCTGAAGTAGGTCAGGAGACCGAGGCTGCCGATGATGAGCTTGAGGATGAGGTTGTGCTGCCAGAAGGCTTCGGTGCGTAAGAGGAGGAAGACTCCAAGGTGAGTGGAGAGCGCTCCGTAGAAGATCGCGCTAGAGGTCGTGGGTCCTTCCATGGCGCGTGGAACCCAGAAGGAGAATGGGAACTGACCGGATTTGACGAGGGCAGCCAACAGGAAGGTGCAGGCGGCGGCGGTGGCCGCGATTTCATTGCCGGTCAACGGGTCACTTCCGAAATGAAAATGGGGGAAGTGATGGTGAATGATCCAGATTCCGACCAGCATGGCGACATCTGCAACGCGGTAGAGCGAGACCACTTTGTAGGCATTTTTCACGGCGAGGTAACGTTCGTGATAAAAGCTGATGAGGAAAAACGAAGTCACTCCGACAATTTCCCATCCGATGAAAAGGACTTCGAGGTTGCCGGCGAGGACGACGATGCTGATGCCGAGGTAGAAGCAGCCGAGAATCAGGAAGAAGCGTTTGTATCCCTCCTCCCGGTGAAGGTAGGGCTTGCTGAAAATGATGACCATGGTTGTCAGAAAACTGGCGAGGATGAGGTAGGTCAGGCCCGAAGGGTCGGCATGGAGGTCCAGCCCAAAGGAATGTTCTCTGTTTTGCCAGAGAGTCGGTCCGCTGGCGGTAAGTGACGGCAAATTCCGGAAAAAGAGGACGAGAGCAAGGGCCACGCCTCCGACCAGTCCGGCGAGAACTCCCGCCATCATGATGCGTGAAATTGCGGTCTCCCTCACCCGAGGGAGACCGCTGATAAACCCAAGCGAAACAATGGGAGAAAGAATGATGATCCAGAGAAGTGAAGTGATGGTGGTCATGGAATGGATGGGTATCGGTGTGCTGCTCAGCTGACGACTACGGGCATGTTTTCTCGGGTGGCATCGTAGATTTGGCTGGTGCGCATGCGTTCGTGTTCACGGATGAGCTTTTCGAGATCCTCCACCTTTTCCACCTTGGCGATTGGATGGTAGGGGTGGAACTTGCCTTTTTCATAGCGATGGAGGTCGCCGTTGTCCGGGTCGATGGTGACGAGGTGGACCCAGCCGTGGTCAAACCATTGTGCCAGCGTCGGAGATGACGCGACCTGCTTGTGAATCACTTCGGTCTTTTGCTCCACCATCATCAGGAGTCGGACCGGGTCGTGGTTTTCAATCATCTGAAAGGGTAGACCGGTCCGGAGATCGCCGTCGCTGCTGTTGGTCACGCCGATGAGGCCGGTGACGTTGTGGGAGAGCTTGGTGCCACACCCCATCTTGTGGTTGTCCATGCGGGAGAAATAGTATTCCAGATTGATCCCGCCACAGACCGGAACCAGGGGAGTGAGGAGGTTCAGGAGGGTCTCGCCTTCCGGGTCCTGCAGGCTGTCGTAGGATTGCAGGAAGGCCCGCCGATCGAGAAACAGCCCCTTGATGCTGTGTCTTCGCCCGACATAGCAGAGGGCGTTGCTGCCGTGCCCGAGTTCCGGGCGGGGTTCAAAGTACGAGACAGACCGTTTTTCGATGGCGCGGCGTAGGCGCTTGGGTTCGAGGTTGCGCTCGATCGAGGCAAAGCGACGGGCTCGTTCCCGCGCATTGGAGTCGAGGGCCTTCTCGAAGGTTCGCACATTCTCGGCGTGCTGTTTTTGCGAGGTCATTGGGAGTTGCGAGACGTCGTAATAACGAAGATGGTCCTGCGAGGTGTCGTGCATGGCCGCGATGAAGCGGGTCTCTCTGGGAATGTGAATTCCTTGCTTGGTCAGGCTGTTTCGGACGTCTGTTCGGTTGGCCATAGCCGCGAAGACCCGGGCGTTGAGGGCTCCGGGGCGACCGCTGCAGGCTCCACAATCGTAGGCGGCGTGGTGCGGGTTGTTGGCGGTGGTGCCGCCATGTGCGACGATGTAGACCAAAGGGGCAAAGTTTTTCGTAAGGCCGATTCCGGAGAGTAATTTTCCGACAATCTCGACCATTTCTGGAACTTCAAATCCCACCTTGAGTCCTTCTTCACGGGTTTCGGGATCGGTGCACTCGATGGACAATTCGCCGTTGGCATTCATGTGTGAGAAGGAGTGCATGATATCTGGTCTCATTGAGGGATTCATCAGATCGCTCAGGAGGCGTAGACCGGAACCTGCACCAAGAGCGAAGGCGGCTAGAAGGTCGCCGAGAAAGCTGCGTGACTGTTGGTCGTGCATGGGAACGCGGCCTCGGCGGGGACGCGGCTTGAGTTCCTTGATGAGGTGGATCGGGGTGAGAGGAGCCGGACAATTCTTCTCAAGATGGCAGGCTCCATAGGGTTTGAAGTATGCCACCACCCCGAAAAAGCCGGGGGCTCCGTAGGTCTGGCAGGCTGGATCGCTCGCCTCAAGATAGCGGCGGAGGGAGCATTCCCGGTCATCAACGCAGAAGACCCCCTGAAAAGTGAGTTCCTTTTGCTCATCGGCTTGCTGGCCCTGCCGCGTCCGCAGGAAGGAGATCCCGGCAAGGACCTGATCGTAATAAGTCCACTCAAAGGCCTCCTGCCAGAGTTGGAGTGCCTGTTGCGCGGGATCGGGATCGGGGGGGCTGAAATAATCCATCGGGTGATGATGGATCCGGTGACTCAAGGGCTCCCAGCCCGGCCCCAGTGCCTGCTCAATGACATCGATCTCGAGGATCATTTCAAAATGAATGAGGTCGCGGAGGCGGGCTTTCCGAGGTGCAAAGAGCGTTTCTGGCCGTTGCTCGATCACGCTGACAAGGCCGCTCCATCCCCGGTGCGCAAATTGTTGATCAACCAAGTAGTTTTCGAAGTAGGATTCACGCCCGACCACCCGCGCGAGGAGGTCCCGGAGGGTGAGTTCGCGTTGATGAAAGAGACGCCGGGCTTCGTCGGTCCGGAAAAGGCTTGCATAGCTTTGTTGTTCCAGTTGGCGCAGGCTCGCGAGCAGGCCGCCTTCGCATGGCGGCATCAACCAATCGGCATTTCCCTGGTCGAGGAAGCCACCCAACCAGCGGAAAAGAATGGGCTCAATCCGGTCTTCCAGGCAAAAAGGCAGGAACTTGTTCCACTTGGTCCGCAGGCTGCCCACTCGCGGGGGAGCGGGTGGGGTGTCTTCGAGATGGAGAATCTGATGACGTTGCTCCGGAGAGTCATGGGCCGGAGATTTGCGGCGGATCAACTCATCGATGATTTCATCCGCGATGCGGCCTTGGCGGTGGAACTGGCGGTAATCGGCCAGGCTCAGCGTGGTATCGATTCCAAAGGCCCGTGAGACCAGCAGGGAGGCATCGAAGAAGTCGAGGTCCTGCAGGGCGTGGAGCGGGTTGTGGTGGACGAAGTCCTTAATGGGAGCCTGGGCCGGGAGGTGCTCGCGGAGCAGGTGGAGGACGCGGGCTTCGTCGAAGGATTCGTCAAGTGAAGGAATGGCGTTCATGAGGCTCAGGTGGTTTGGAGGCGGCGGCGGCTGGCGAGCGGGTCGGACGAGATGGGCTTCATGCTTTCGAAATGGGCGAAGCGCACCTCGCCGCCAGCCTCGCTGAAATCTCGACGGAAGCTCTCAAGATTACTGAGAACGGAGTGATCGAGCAGGATGGTTTCTTCCAGATCCAGCACGACCTTGCGCCCGGGATGAAGATCATCGAGGGTCTTCTTGATGGCGAGGAAGTTGGTAAAGACTGCGGCTTTGCCGAAGTGGACGATGGTTTCCCCGTCCTTCTCTTCCATCCTGATCCCGGCCTGAAAGGTCGATTTGAGGGGCATTCCCCGGAACCAGTGGATGATGAGCTTGAGTGCCATGCCTGCGGCGATGCCGACGAGGAGATCCTCGAGAAGGGTCACCGCGATCGTGGTCAGAAAGATGAATGCTTGTTCGCTACCGACTTTTTTCATGTGAGCCAGTTCCCGCGGGTGGGCCAGCTTGATCCCGACCACAATGAGGAGGGCAGCCAACGCGCTGTTTGGGATGAGCTCGAGGACCGGAACTGCGAGGAGAGCGGCAAGAAGTAGGAAGGCCCCATGAAAGATATTGGCCCAAGTGGTACGGCCGCCTTGCGCGATGTTGGCTGAGCTTCGGGCCACCTCGGAGATCATCGGAAGTCCACCAAGGAGGCCGCAAAGCGAGTTCGCTGAACCCACCGCGAGCAAGTCACGATTGGAGTCCGATTTGCGTTTCCAAGGATCGAGAAGATCGATGGCTTTGACGGTGAGGAGGCTTTCAAGACTGCCAACGAGGCAGATCATCACGACAAACTTGAGGAAGGTGCCCCACTGGCCTGCCACATCGAAGTTGGCATTGATTCTCAATTGATCGGTGAGGTTCCCCACCTTCACCAGAGTGTGTCCGGGTGCTTCGTCTGACAAATTTATCATTAGACTGGCAGGAATGGCAAAAAGGAGCACCAGCAATGGTCCAGGGACGGCTTTGGCCCAAGGGTGTTTGAGGAGTCCCCAGCCAATGGCGACTGCGAGGCTGGCCACCCCGATGAGTCCGGCCTTGGGGTCGAAGTGAGCGATCATTTCAGGGAGGGCCGCAAAAAGGGCGATGGGTCCTTTGCCGGCGCTGAGTTCCGGGGCCACGTTGAATAAGACCGGGATTTGTTTGGCGATGATGATGAGTCCGATTGCGGCCAGCATACCGTGGATCGCTGAGAGCGGGAAGAGGTCCACGAAGCGCCCCCATTTGAGAAGACCGAAGACCACTTGCAGGATCCCGGCGACGAGAATGGCACCGAGCGTCATTTGCCAGCCAATCGTCCCTCCTCCAAACGCGTCCACGCTATTCGCAATGATAACGATCAGTCCGGCAGCCGGACCCTTGATGGAGAGTGGGCAACCCGAGAGGGACCCGCCCAGAAGCCCGCCGATGATTGCGGTGACGATGCCCATGATGGGCGGGAAGCCGGAGGCTGAAGCGATGCCCAGACTGAGGGGCAAGGCGAGGAGAAAGACGACAAATCCGGACCGAAGATCGGCGGCGAAGTTCGACGAGAAGCCAGTCAATGGAGTTGGCGATGGAGACGAATGATTCATGGAATAATTGGTAAAAAAGAAGGGTTGGGCACGAAGTGGCCCGCTTGGTTCGGGGCAGGGTGATCTGACATTGGTAAACCAGGAGCGCAGCGTGGGAGTCGCCGTCGCTTGTTCTGGTTGAAAGACCCTCTCGTCAGTGAAAGGGGCGGGGTCGACGGGTGGGTGACCGCGGAAGAAGCCGAAGATTCAGGGAGCTTTCATCCCAATCTCAACAATCGAGCTTGAGCTTGCAGAACTCGAGGAATCGTCGTCGCGCCGGGAGAAATCCCCTATGTTCCGAAAGGTGTAAGGAACAACTAAGGTGGCTTGGAAAAATAGCCAAGACATTGGTCTGGAAGCGATGGTCGAGATCGTCCGCTTCGCCGCTTCCTTCGGGGTTCTCCCCGGGGAGAGGCTTCCGTTGGGGAGAGTCCGGGGCGTGGTTGGAATCTTTGGGGTCGCCATCGGAAAGAGGCACAGAGACCAGAAGATTCCCGCCGCGTGCATTCGACTGGGCGGAGGAGCCGAATTCCGAGAAGAGGAGCGCAATCAGAATTAAAATTCCGGGCAGTCTCCTTTGCGCGATTCGTAGTCTCATTGATAAGCGGGAAGCATCAGGTGAGCGATTGCCCTGCGTGTTGAGTGGGAATGGACGAACAAGAACGCCTTTCCCGAGCCGCGAGCGGGGAGAAGGGTTAGGGGCAGGGCGTTCATCTGAATCAAAGGGGAGAGTGGGAAGGTTCGGGAAGGCGCGGGCCCGGACCCTCAAGGTTGGTTGACGATGCTTTCCAGAGCGGTGAGAACTTTCGGAGCATTTTCGTGTTCGGAAATTTCCAATTGGATCAGGGCGTTGGCCAGTTCTCCGCGCTTTTGCTCGATTTCGGCGAGGATTTCTGCAGGTGCCTTGTCTCCCGCTTGCGCAAGCTGATCTTGACGGCCCGACCAGTTGGCAAAGTCTTTTTTTAGTGATTCGAGCTTCGTCAAAGCTTCCTCGGCGTTGCCGTTCTTTTCGAAAGTTGTCACGCTCTCGACCGCATCGCTCATGAGCGACAGTTGTTGCTTGGCGAGCTTTTCGTAGGGATTGCCAGAGAGCACCAGATAAAGACCGACCCCCAAGGCAACCAAAGGGACGAGGATCAGGAAAAACTTTTTCATCGGGCCCGGATGATAGCGCGTCCAAATGAGAATCCGGTGAGAGTCCGAAGGGAATCAAATCAGTGATTCTCATCAAAAACTTACCTTGCGAGTGAAAGATGGCCCGGTGCCTTCAAGGAGGAGATTAATATCAGGAAAGTCATGGATTCATTGACACAGGCAGCCTTGGGAGCGGTAGTGGGGGAGGCCGTGCTAGGGCGAAAGCTCGGGTGGAAAGCGGCTGCCTGGGGGGCGTTCTTTGGCACGCTGCCGGATCTGGATGTCATCGCTTTGCCGTTTCTTGAACCAGCGGCGGGGATCCGGTGGCACCGGGGGGTGTCGCACTCGATTCTGGTCTTCAGCTTGGCCAGCATTTTTCTGGCACCGTTTCTGGCCCGGTGTCATCGGGACCAAGCAGCCACGACCTGGGAAATGGGGTTGCTGGTTTTCTGGGTCTGGAGCACGCATGTCCTCATCGACTGCTTCACCACCTACGGCACGCAGATTTTTGAGCCCTTTTCTGATGATCGGATTGCGATGGATCTCATGTTCATCGTTGATCCGTTGTTCACCCTTCCCCTGATTGTGGGGCTTTGTCTGGCCTTGCGCTTGCCTGTGGAATCATCGTCGCGACGTCGCATTTCGATCGCGGCCCTTGTGGGTTCCACTCTTTACGCGGGTCTTGCCTTTGGCATGAAAACTTGGGCTACCAGTGAGCTTCGACAAAGTTTTGCGAGGCGTGAGGAGGTTGGCCGATTGGTTCAAGTGGCTCCCGGACCCTTCAATATCATTCTCTGGCGGGGGGTGCTGGAAACCGAGGATTCTTTTCAGATCATCTATTGGTCGCCCTTTGACTCCGGAGAGCCAGTGGTCGAGACCATTCCCAAGAATCGGGATTTGGCCGATGAATTCGCGGAAGAAGAAGTGATGACAGCCCTCCGCTGGTTTTCCCGCGAGTGCTGGGTGGCCCGACGGGGCCGCGGCGGGGCCCTTGTGATCATCGATTTGCGCTTCACCGAGATCAGGGATCCCCGGAGCGGAAGCTTGCAGCCGATCTTCCAGTGGCACCTATCCCGTGATGAAGCCGGAAGGGTTTCCGCTCCGATGCTGAGGCCCAAGGGCCTCGATTATCCGGGAGCGGTCGGCCTCCTCTGGGAAAGAATATGGGGGAATGACAATGATTGGAATTCCCTTCGGCAATTTTAAATCTATAAAAAAACCAACGAACAATGAAAAAATTCAAGCTCTTCTGTCTTTTCCTCTTTTCCGTCGTGGCTGCCACTGGCCAGGAAAACGCCCAGAATCAAAAGTATGCCCTTGGCAGTCAGGTCAAGCCCTTCGAGGCCAATGACCAACACGGCCAAGTTTACAAGTTGGACGCCAATACCTGCTACCTTCTTTTGAGCTTCGATATGAGTACGGGTAAAGTGGCCAATTCCGCCCTCACCAAAAAAGGGAAGAATTACTTCGGAAAGAAGAAGATCGCCTATGTTGCCAATATCCACGGCATGCCCGGGATCGGTCGCTTTTTTGCCTTCAAAAAAATGAAGAAATACGATCACCGAATCATTTACGGTGACGATGCCAATCTCATGACCCCCTTTCCCGAGACAAAGGACAAAGTGACGGTCCTGAAGCTCGATTCAAAGCAAAAGGTTCTGGCGATTTCCTATTGGGATCCTGAAACGGAGGATCTTGAAAAACATCTGAAGTAGGGATCCGGGCGTGAGGTCAGTTACGGTTGTCTCGGCGGAGGCTGAGGACAAAGTTGGTCAGCGCGTTGAGTTCTTCATGGCTCAGTACTTCGTGGCCCGGCATGTCGGTGCCGGGAAGGCCGAATTTGATGATTCGTGCCAGCTTTTTCCGACGGCCCGGGCTTTCAGAGTAGGGAAAGGGGCCGTCAACGAGGTTGGCGGGTGAGCGCGACCAGAGCCCGGCGAGGGGCCCATCGCCTCGGCCATCTTTGCCATGACAGGAACGACAGGATCGTGAAAAAAGATCCGACCCGTCGTCGGCGAAGGTGGCCTCTTCCGGTTCCCAATTTTGAATCTGTTGGTATCGTTCAGAAAGGTTTCTCATCCCCGGAGTCATGAGAAAGTCGATCAGGTCTTCTCCTCGGGTTTCTTCCCCTGCAAAAAGATGGGCATAGGGTGGCATGACTGATTGGGGGCTGAGCGATTGGGGATTGATAAAGTGTTGCCTGAGCCAGGCTCGGCTGCGTCGATTCCCCACATTGAGCAGGTCCGGGCCGGTACGTCGGTTTCCGATCAAGACCGGAGCCTCGTCTCGGATCTCGTCGAGTGAGACCACCGGGCCCCAAAGGATTTCGTCCCGGGTGTTGGGACGGACATAGCGCGAGTGACAGTTGATACATCCTTCGGAGAGGTAAACCGCACGCCCGCGATCGATCGCGCTCCGACTTTCCGTGCCGACGTCCTCGCCTTGGATCAGCTCGTAGAAGCCGGTGGCAATCACCGCGAGAAAGACGAGAGCCGACCATCGCAAGTGACGGAAGATCGGGAACAATCGTGGCGAAAGAAAGATCAAGCCGGCGATGATAAGAAAGGGAAGAGGGATGTGGTGCAGCTTGTCCGCC
Organism: Akkermansiaceae bacterium; assembly: GCA_023263995.1. Classification (GTDB taxonomy): domain Bacteria; phylum Verrucomicrobiota; class Verrucomicrobiia; order Verrucomicrobiales; family Akkermansiaceae; genus SW10. The sequence goes on from JALQTQ010000052.1 coordinate 10,667, forward strand.
ATTCCGATCCCGTTGGCCGATCCGAACCATCCGGCGGTTGAATAGAGGATTGCGGCCACCCAAGCCGGGTGGCGGCCTGGCATGAGAAAGGCTGGAGCAGCCACCAGGGCGGTGGAATACAAAGAGACACCCGCCGGATACAGCCACCCGCCAAAGACCGCCGAGGAAGGTTCGTTGAGACACAGACTGGCAAGAGCCAAAATGACGAAGGCCCCGGCTGTGACCACCGGCATTCGCCGCTTCTCCAACAGCCAACCGGCCAAGAGAGCAAAGAGAAAATGGATGCCAGCATTGCGCCACAAAAAGGCGTCTCCCCAACTGCGGCCTCTCATTTCCGGGGTGTGTTGGATGATGAAGAAGGCGGCCGAATCCAGCCAAACCAAGGCCAGAAAGACGAGGATGAGATAGACGAGAGGCCCAAAGGGTCGACCATCGCTCTTGAGAGTGGGACGAGGTCCCCTCAGCTCTCTCTTTTTGATCGACGCGGGCCAACCAGTCAGCACGAGCCCCGCAGCCAACCAGGCCTGAGTGCTGGGGTTGGCGGTGAAAATGGGAGGGAAGTTGGCCAGCGCATACGCTAGACCTGTTCCCAAGCCGATCGCGAGCCCCCAGCGGGATGGGGAAAGAAACGAGCGCAGGCTGGTGGTCACGGTGACGGTCAGGACGCCGAGGCCCGCTCCAATCGCTCCCGACAGGGCCAGAAAAATCCACGGGTGGTTCGCCACGATGGCTCCCACTGCCGAGAGTGAGCAAACAAGGAGCGCGATCGCGAGCAACATACGGGTCCCAAGGGTCGCGAGGAGCTTCGGTGTGGCGAGACTACCGGTGATACCCAGCAGCGCCATGATGGCCATGGTGGGTTTAAGTTCGGCGTCACCGCTTGCCGCCAGTAATTCCAAAAAGGCAAACTGGGCAAAGATGAGGAAATAAAAGTAAGTGGCAAAGATGAGGATCATTCCTCGCCAGCTTTCTTGGAGGTCTCTTTTCATTTGATTGCCGGCACTTGTCGCTTGAGGAGAGAGAGAAAAAGCAGGGCGACCCCGCCATCGGTCACCGCCACGGTGGCCCAGCCCGGAGTTAGGCCGCCCAGGATGATTTGGGACGAGACGAAAGCGGCCACGTTGAGGCGCACGATGGAGGTGACCAGCCAGATGGTCCTCCAGCGCTCGCGGGCCGCCCCATCGACCGGAAATTTGCCGGTCAGAAAATGGGCCACTCCGACGGAAAAGACAAAGACTCCGAGATAGGAAGCAAAGACGTGGCAGTCTTCCGGGAACGAAATACCCATGAGCCGGAAGGTGAAGCCGGGAGACAAGATCAGGAGGAGCCCGGTGAGGCCGTCGAGTAGACCGGCCCCGCGGTTGAGCAAGCAAATGGCAGGTCTTTGGTTCATTGAGGGTGGGAGAAGGTTCTCCACCAGTGAAGCGAGGAGGCAAACATCGCCAACCCACAAAGTAGGCGGAGGGAAGAGAGCACGAAGTAGGTCGCGCCCGGTGAAACAGTGAAGCCGGCTGACCTTGCTTCCTGGAAACCCGCAATGGTCATGACCACGATATAGACGAGGGTCGCAGCCTGCCACGTCCAGAAGCTAACACGGTGGTTGAAAGTCCGGGCCAAGTGCTGGGGAACCACCTGTTGGATCAAAAAGATGACGAAGCTGCTGGTGAAGCCGGCCATCGCCAGATGAGAGTGAGCGACCAAGGCATTAGTGAACTTGAACTGGTCCAAAATCCCCGGCAGATAGGCAATGATCCCGTGCAAAGTGAGCAACCCGAACCAGAAGAAAAGGGCGCGCCGCCAGAGTTTCGAAGGTCCCCTCCATTTTAAGCAGTAATACCAACAGGCGATCAAGGGAGGCCAAAAGCCTAGTGTGGCCAGAGCTGCAATCTGCCCGGGATGGTCATGGGAAAGAGGGAGTCGGTTGGCGAGGAGCCCAAGAATGATCGCCCCGATAAAAACGAGCCATAGCAACTTCTCCATCGACGAGAAATTCCGGCACAAACCGAGGCTGCGTGGCAAAAGCAGGAAAAGACAAACCACCGAGAGGGTGGAGTTCAGCAGGCTGGCTCCGGTCGGCCCACCCGTGGAGGGGTCGGCAGGAGGATAAACCGCCGGGTCGGAAGCGAAGTAGAGGGAGTAGGGAACACAGCCCAAGATCAGCAGTCCCACGACGGCTGGGACGGATCGGTTTTTTCCCAAGGCCCAGGCTGCGATCAGGACAGCCCAAAGGTTGAGAATGACGAGGGGAAAGAGGATCCGGAGAGAGCCGGTCCAATCGAGAAAGATCTTGCCGCTGGTGCGACCGTTGAGCCAGTAAAGACCACCCAGACCAAGGATCACGGACCAGGAACGGACTCCCATGACAGCCCAAGGAGCCAAGCGCCGACGGCATTCTGGGAAGAGGCCGAGAACCCAAGCCACGAGAGGGAGGGCGGTCCACCCGTAGAGCTGCCAGTTCAAATGCAAAGGCACCCAGCGCCCATAAGTGGCCTCGCCCAACGGAAGACCAACCACGGGGAGAACCAGCATGAGGGCAAGGAAAAGACCAACGCTGTTTCCGGCAACCAGCCAGAACAAGGCATGGCGGACTGCTCCCACAACAGGGTCATTTTCCGTGGGTTCCGTTTCCATTACTCGAGCCGCCCATCGCGCATGTTGAGGATCCGGTCGCTGTTTCGGGCAAGATCCCGATCATGGGTGGCCATGATCATGGTGACGTTTTGCGAGACCACGAGATCACAGAGGAGACCGAAGACCGACCAGCTCGTTTTTTCATCGAGTGCTCCGGTCGGCTCGTCCGCCACGATGATCGAGGGCGAATTCATGAGGGCTCGGCAAATTGCGGTGCGTTGTCTTTCCCCTCCCGAAAGATCCTGGATCCGGTTCCTGGAGCGATGCTCAAGCCCGGTTCGCTTGGCTAGTTCATGGAAGCGCTCGCGGGCTTCTTCCCGCTTCGTGCCGATGGCAAGCGAGGGAATGAGGCAGTTCTCTTCGAGAGTCAGATCGGGAATGAGATTGTGGAGCTGGAAGATGAAACCAATGGTGTGGCGGAGGGCTTGCAAGCGGTTCTTTTCGGACGAAAGCGGGTGGCCCTCGACGCACACCGAACCTTGGTCGGCCGATTCGATACCGGCCACGATGTGGAGGAGGGTCGACTTGCCGCAGCCAGACGGTCCACACAGGGCGAGAAGCTTGCCCCGTTGCACATCGAGGGACACTCCCCGGAGAACTTCGATGCGGCCTCCGTCAAAGCTCTTGGTCAGGTTGCGCACGGAGATCGCATTTTGAATGGATGCGGTTGAGCTGATCATGGTTATTCGAATCTAAGAGCGTTGGCCGGCTTGATCTTCATCGCATAGAGGGCGGGGTAGAGCGCGCCAATGAGACCAGTGAGAAATGACAAGCCCACCACCGCGGTCAGGATGGAGGGGTCGAGACGGGTATCGACGTATCCCTGAAGAGTCGGCAGGGAGCGCAAGAAATGGAGTCCGGCAATGCTGATCACAGTGCCCACCACCACCCCGGCAAAGGCCACGAGGACGGACTCACCAAAGATCAAGCGGGCGACCTGTCCGCGGGAAAAGCCGTTGACCCGGAGAATGGCAATCTCCTTGATGCGACCGAAAACCGACAGGGTCATGGTGTTGGCCACACTCAGCCCTCCCAGCATGAAGGCAATCCCGCCCACCAACCAAGAGGTGGTGCGCAAGATCCGGAACTGGGAATAGCTTTGGCTGAACTCCTCGTTTTTCAGGGCCACCAGATTGGGAAAGGCTTCCTCGATCTCCTTCTTGACCCCATCGGCGTCGTCCTTCTCCGTTAGCTTGATGGTCGCCACCGAGGCCACTCCTGCTTTGTGAAAATACTTTTGGCAGAGGGACAACGGCATGAAGACTCCGCCATCTTCAAAGCCATTCTCAGTCTCAATGACTCCGGCCACTTCAAAGCTCTGGTGTCCCACCGGCACGAGATCGCCCACTTTCGCCTTCATGAATTCGGCAGACCTTGTTCCCAAGAGAATCTTGTCGCCGTCATTTGAAAAATCCTCGGCCTTCCCGGCAATCCACTCGGCTTTCTCGAGGCGGGACGAATCGTCGCGGATGCCAAAGCAAGTGATGACCGGATTCTCCTCGCTGGAAACGATGCCAAAGAGAGCGGGTTCGACCCGGGCGATGCCCGCGAGTTTCCCGATCTCCTCGATGGAAGCCAGCGGGACGTTGCTGAAGAAGAGGTCGGAGACGTTCTTTTCGAAAAGGATCATCTCGCTGTCGCTGCTCAAGATTCTCTCGAACATGCGGACCGCCCCTTGAAGGATGGTCACCACACAGAGCATGGCGATCACCCCGAAGGTGATCCCGGCTGCCCCGATGAGGGTGCGGACAAAATGGCGCCGGAGATTCAGGGCGGCGAGACGAAGAAAGGGCATGACCATGAGTGGCTTTAAAGATCGCCCGAGAGGGGAACTCCGTCCTTGTTGAGAAGGGCGGGCCCGACGGCGATGCGCAAGTCGTTGAGGAAGGACCAGCCGGGATTGTCCCGGAGGAGGGCCTTTTCGATTTCATCGCCCTCGTGGACCAAATCGTTGAGGCGACGGGCCGCAGGCGGAACTCCCACCTTGGTCACCAGATTCGGGCGCTCAAGCGAGCGATCCCGGTTGGAGGTTTTGCCGCTTTCGTTTTCTTCCTGGAACACATCTTTGAAGTCATCAGCAATCTGATAGCCGAGTCCCCGGGCCAAGGCCAAACCGGCGAGCCGGTCAATGGTCGAGGAAGAGGCATCGGCCACCAAGCCGGGAAGACATAGGGCCAGCTTCAGCAGGGTGACAGTTTTTCCAGCGGCAATCTCCAAGATCTCTTCCGCAGATTCATCCTTGCTGTTGAAATTGAGATCACGACTTTGTCCGCTGAGAACTCCGGAAGTACCCAAGCAGGATTCCACAAACCGGCTGACCTTGAGTCCATGACCGCCGGCCAGATCGGCGGTCTCACCCCAGATCAGGGCATAGGCCCGATTGATCAAAGCGAGCGCGGCCAAAATCGCGGTTGCTTCTCCAAACCGTTTGTGCACGCAGACCGTATTCCGCCGGACCGAGGCATCATCCATGCAGGCGAGATCGTCGAAGACCAACGAGGCGGTGTGAAAATACTCCACCCCGATCGCCAGATTCCGGGAGGTTTTTTCCGAAAGGCCGCAGGTTTGCCCCACATGCCACGCCATTCGGGCGCGGATCAGGCTTCCGGGGTGGGATACCAGGTGCACCAGCGCGGTCTTGAGAATTGGGTCGCTGGCCGGTTCAGCACAGACCAGATGTCGAAAGGCTCGGGTCAGGTTTGACCTGACCGGTTCGTCGTCGGTCCGAAAAGCTATCGCCGTGGGGCCAGCAAGGGCGGGTTTTGAGATTTGCGAAAACATCTTGGGAAGGGAGTTTCTTATTCGATGGTGCCGGTGAGTTCGAAATCGACAGTGAGTTTGGGATTCACGGTGGCTACCAGAGCCATCCGGATGATGGGCAGGTCGAAGTCAGTGTAGTCGAGAGCCGCTTTCCCGGAAATGGTGAGAGTGCTCCCCTTCTTCACAGTGGTGATCGGGAAAACCAGTTGTTTGGTCACCCCGTGGATCGTGATCGATCCCAAGGCATAGG
>JALQTQ010000530.1 GCA_023263995.1 Akkermansiaceae bacterium
AACGGCTCTGGAAAGTCAACCCTGGCGTACACGATTGCGGGTCACCCTCGCTATGAGGTGACCGGAGGCTCGATCACCCTCGACGGTGAGGACGTTTTGGAAATGTCCGTTGACGAGCGGGCAAAGGCCGGCTTGTTCCTGGCGATGCAGTACCCGGTAGAGGTTCCCGGTGTGACTGTCACCAACTTCCTGCGTACCGCCAAGAGCGCGATTGATGGCAAGGCTCCCGCGCTACGTCAGTGGGTCGGAGACCTGCGCACGGCGATGGAGTCGCTCAAGATGGAGCCTGGTTTCGCCGAGCGTAATGTCAACGAGGGCTTTTCTGGAGGAGAGAAGAAGCGCCACGAAATCATGCAGCTTCAGGTCCTCCAGCCGAAGTTCGCCGTGTTGGACGAGACGGACTCGGGCCTCGACGTGGACGCTCTCAAAATCGTCGCCGAGGGTGTCAACAAGGCAAAAGCCTACACCCGCATCCTTCGTTACATCGCCCCGGACTACGTTCACGTGATTGTCTCAGGCAAGATCGCAGAGAGCGGGGGCGCGGAGCTCGCCGAGCGCCTCGAAGAAGAGGGTTATGACCGCTACCTGCAGCCACAGGGGGCGTAACGTGCCCATTGCGTTAAGCGACCAGCGGTTCGACGAGATCCAAGAGGCTCTCAAGGACGTAATCGACCCGGAGCTTGGGGTCAATATCGTCGACCTGGGTCTGATTTATGACTTGAGCTGGGATGACGAGGAAGACGCGCTTCTCATCAGCA
>JALQTQ010000532.1 GCA_023263995.1 Akkermansiaceae bacterium
ACACATAATGCTCGTGCAATGCGTTCTATTCCTTTACGTGCAGAGTTTTCAAAATTCGGAATAAAGACCGTTGAATTGCGTGGAGAAGTATTAATTCGTAAAGACAAGTTTGTACAGGTTAATAAAGAACGAGTAAAAAAAGGAGAAACTGTTCTAGCAAATCCAAGAAATGCCGCAACAGGTGCCCTACGTGTCAAAGATTCTAATGAAGTTGTTGATAGAGCATTAGAGGCGTTTATCTATCAAGTAGGCTATGCTATCGATGCCGAAGGGGAAAGCGTTTTAATGCAATTCAAAACACACGATGGAACCATAAAACTTCTAGAAACGCTAGGTTTTAAAGTTCCTACACATGAACAAGGAGAAAGAACCGTAACTAAAAACATCACCGATGCCGCTCAATTTTGTATTGACTGGGAAAACCAGCGGGAAGAATATAATTACGAAATTGACGGAATGGTTGTAAAAGTCAATAATCTCGATTTACAAGAAAAAACAGGATATACTTCACATCATCCTCGATGGGCGATTGCATTTAAATTTAAGGCCAAACAAGCCACTACAAAATTACTTAACGTAGAATATCAGGTCGGAAAAGTCGGAGCAATAACTCCTGTCGCAAAACTCGAACCTGTTGCTTTAGCAGGGGTTACGGTTTCTTCTGTTTCTTTACATAATGAAGATTTCATTAAATCAAAAGATTTAAGATTAGGCGATACAGTTCTGG
>JALQTQ010000533.1 GCA_023263995.1 Akkermansiaceae bacterium
CGCAGATATGCAGGGGATATGGGATGACGGGTGCACTTGGCGCACTTGGATCAGCGGTACTTGCCATGCTGGCAAGCATTGGGCGCATTGTGATTTTCGCGGCAAATACCGTAAAACATTTGGCCCTGCCTCCATTTTATCCGCGTGAATTTTTTCAGGCCTTGGTGCAAATTGGGTGGCTGTCGCTGCCTGTGGTGGGCCTAACCGCGTTTTTCACAGGGGGCGCATTGGCCTTGCAAATTTATGCAGGGAGTGCCCGTTTCAGCGCCGAGGCCGTGGTGCCCAGCATCGTGGCCATCGGCATGGTACGTGAACTTGGTCCCGTTCTTGGGGGATTGATGGTGGCTGCGCGCGTGTCAAGCTCGATCGCGGCGGAAATCGGCACGATGAAGGTGACCGAACAAATTGATGCCTTGGTCACACTCTCGACGGACCCGATGAAATATCTGACATTGCCCCGCGTTTTGGCGGCGACGCTGTCATTGCCGATCCTTGTGGCGGTTGGGGACGCCATTGGGATATTTGGTGGATTTTTGGTGGGCATAAACAGATTGGATTTCAACGCGGCTGCGTATCTAAAGAACACAGTTGATTTTCTGGAAACCGCAGATGTGGTTTCGGGTATGGTCAAGGGCGCGGTCTTTGGCTTTTTCGTGGCCTTGATTGGATGCTATCACGGCATGAATTCTGGCCGCGGCGCTCAAGGTGTGGGACGTGCCAC
>JALQTQ010000534.1:0-466 GCA_023263995.1 Akkermansiaceae bacterium
ACGCCCACGAACCCCGGCACGCCGAAATTGACGTAACCTGCATAGCCACCCAAAATATTCCAGCCGGTCGCTAGAACGATCGCCTGCAAAACGACGAAGCCGGCGAAAAACAGATATTCGTTAGCACCAGAGAGCGCCAGCGCAATCGCCGCAACGATGGCCGAGGCCGAAACAATCCAAAATTTCATGAGGCCTTACCTACCAAAGAGGCCCTGTGGGCGTAATCCGAGCATGAGGAGCAAGAGGCCAAAGGCAACCGCTGTTGCCCAAGAGGCACCGAAGAGGGTCAATACGATCGACTCTGTGATCCCGAGAACCAGTCCAGCAACTAAGGTGCCGCTCATACTGCCCATGCCGGCCAGCACAACAACACAGAACGTACGACCGATGTATATCCGGTCCATCGTTGGCTCCACTGGGCTCACGATAATCAACATGGCACCCGCAAGCGCATTGACAGAAGTAG
>JALQTQ010000534.1:476-721 GCA_023263995.1 Akkermansiaceae bacterium
ATTGTTTGATGCGCACAGGGTCCGCCCCCATCAACCTCAAGGCACCCTCATCTTGGCCAACCGCCTTGATCGCGCGACCAACGAATGTCTTGGAGAAAAACTGCGTGAGCACAACCGTGAGTACGAGCGCCACACCGGCAGCAACCAATAAACGGTATGGCAAGCGGAGGTCACCCAGTCGCAGGCTCTCGCCGATGTAGTCTGCCTCGGCAGATCGTTGGTCAACACCAAACGCGACAACTAAC
>JALQTQ010000535.1 GCA_023263995.1 Akkermansiaceae bacterium
GCTCTTTAATCACATCTGCACAGACCCCGAAGTAGGCCGGATCATCTGGTGAACCAGGGCCTGGGGAGATGATTATACGATCAGGTGCTTCTGCAGCGACTTGATCAAGCGTCACCTCATCGTTGCGCTTCACTATAATTTCAAATGACTCTAGGTTGCCTTGTTGTACTTCAGACTCAAGCACTTCACCAATGAACTGGTAAAGGTTGTAGGTGAAGGAGTCGTAGTTATCGATCATGTAGACTTTCATGCGTCAGCCTCCACAATAAACTGATCTAACACTTTTTTGGTGCCTGCAAACTTGCGGCGAATCTCTTCATACTCATCTTCGGCGTTCGAGTCATAGACGTTACCGCCACAGGTCTGAACATAGGCCTGTTCGCCATTAGCAAAAACGGTACGGATTGGAATGGCAAAGGTACAGTCGCCGTTGAAGGCAAAGTGGCCAACTGCGCCGCCATAAGGGCCGCGGCCATCGGCCTCAAGATCATTAATGATCTTCATCGCTTCAATCTTAGGTGCACCGGTGAGCGTGCCAGCAGGGAAGTTACTTGCCAGAGCTGAGAACATATCGTGTTTATCAGAGATAATACCGACAATCTCACTGGAGATGTGCTGCACATGGCTGAAGCGCTTAATATCCATCAGTGAACGTACTTTAACGGTACCGAACCGTGCGACACGGCCGATATCGTTGCGGTGCAGATCGACAATCATATTG
>JALQTQ010000536.1 GCA_023263995.1 Akkermansiaceae bacterium
TAAGTGTTAAGTCAGCACCTAATATATCAGGATTAAAAGCGTAGCTGTATGTATCTCTAAACTTAGGAGTTACTTCCACAACAAAGTGTCCGGTCTCTGCGTAGTTCAAGCTACCGCTACGAATCGTTTGGAAGGTGTAATCAGATGCACTACGACCTCCTCTTTCTGTTGGTTGCTTCAGTGTCTGGTCAGAGAACTTGTACAACATATTGTACAATATACCTGCAAAGAATGGTACAGATGTTATATCTCCACTGACTGTACCTTCGGTAGCTGATGTTCTAGTGAATGTATACTTGTGTCCAGCTTTACTGAATATCTCAACATCTACTGGATCGTAAGGAAACCCGCTGATCGTAGTAACACCACTACTGAAGCTAGTGCTTAGTATAGTATCACTGCTATCTATCCTGCTGTCTAAACAGATAGTATAAGTAAGTGCTGTGTCCTGTAAATCATTCTCTAGTGGTAGTACTTCTAAGTAGGTGGATGTAGTATCGTTCGTTACCAAGTGTAAGTTAGACTCAATAAAGTCCAATCCGATAACATCTCTACTGAGTGTAAACTTCTGCCAGGCTGATTGTATCTTCTCTTTACCTTGCCAGAAATACTTGTACACAAATATCTCTTTTCTGTTCTGATCGTTAACCAGTGCTATGACATTCTCAACAGCAGTACCCGCCATAGCTATAACATCTGATTGTATATAAGTAGGTACT
>JALQTQ010000537.1 GCA_023263995.1 Akkermansiaceae bacterium
AATCGGGCGGGCCAGCCGGTCGAACGCCTGCCGCACAAACCTCACCACGTCCTGCGCGATCTGTCTGGCGTGCCGGGCCTGATTTAATCCTTTTGCCCGAGTTCCCGCCGAAGCCGCGGTGCCTCTCGCTGGAACCCTTCGGCATCGCCAAAATCGCAAAACGCGCCGTAATAGGCGTGGGGGCCTTTCATCCGGCGGGCGTGCTTGATCGGGCACCAGTATTTTTCGGTTCGGGCGGCAACCTCGCGCACATAAGAGGCCACGCCATTGCCATAGCCACAATAGAGGCAATTGAACTTCTGAATGCCGTTCAGATAGGCAAGCTGGTGGCGGTCAAAGACGATGTGATCCGACCGTTTGACCCGCCTGATCCCGTAGATCGGAAAGCAGATCCACTGATAAAGCGTCACCCACAGGTCAATAATCGCAAACGGGATCACGACCGAATAAATCACCGGCGCGCTTAGGATAACTGCGGGGCGGGTGCGGCGCAAAAACAGCCAAAGCCCGATCCGCAGGCGCCGATGCGCGTCTTTCACGCCCTCTTCAAAGACGATCCGCCCGCGCTCCAGCCGGAATTCCATCTCGGCGCGGCGCTTGTCCCATTCGGCCTCGATCTGGTTTTCCAGATCTGCGAGGCGCGCTTGTAGCTTTTCCAGCGTATCAGACATTGTTTGGCCCCCATTTTCGCTTAAGGTGGGGCAAATCTCGTCTGCC
>JALQTQ010000538.1 GCA_023263995.1 Akkermansiaceae bacterium
AATTCCACCAGAAGAGCTTTGATTTATTAACAAGCAAAAAGCAGCCATTCAAAAACCTAATTAGCTCTCTAGTTGTAATGGATTTATTGCAACCAGCGGGCTGATTGCATTGATTTTCGCTTATGAAAAAGAAAAGACCGGAAAGGGAGGGATTCGAACCCTCGGTAGCTCTCGCTACGACGGTTTTCAAAACCGTTGCAATCGACCACTCTGCCACCTTTCCAGCTTGGAGCGGGTAACGTGACTCGAACACGCGACATCAACCTTGGCAAGGTTGCGCTCTACCACTGAGCTATACCCGCATTACAAATTCAAAGAATGCCTGCTACTAGATTCGAACTAGTGACAATCCGCGTATGAGACGGACGCTCTAACCAGCTGAGCTAAGCAGGCATCGAAATGAATATTGGTAACATTTTAAGTAATTCAAATTCGAGATTGACGGGACTCGAACCCGCAACTTCCGCCGTGACAGGGCGGTGCTCTAACCAATTGAACTACAATCCCTCATTTTTATACTTATATAACAATACTCATAAATTTAAATTCTGACAAGTTCTATGTACCCAAATCGATTACTAGTGTCAAAACAAAAAAATAGATAAACTAATCAAAGTACATTGTGTTTTTTTACAATCAATAATAAATTATGTCAATTTTGTATCTTGAAAATTTTTTAGCAAATGGCTCATTTCTTACCTTATTTCTTACCA
>JALQTQ010000539.1 GCA_023263995.1 Akkermansiaceae bacterium
CGATGGGTTTATTCATGCCGAGTTCGAAGGGGTGCTGCACGAGCGCTACCGTGAAATGATTCCGCGCGTGGCGAAAGCCGGCTATACGAACCTTATTTGCTTCAGCGGGAACCGCCGCGGGCTGAGTGAGGAGGCCGGGATGGAGCAGGCGGTGCAGTCGTTGCTGCCGATGGTCAAGCTGGCCGAGGAGCACGGGGTGGTGTTGCAGATGGAGCTGTTCAACAGCATCGTCGATCACCCGGACTATATGGCGGACAGCAGCCGATGGGGTGTGGAGCTGGCCAAGAAATTGGACAGTCCTTCCTTTAAACTGCTCTACGACATCTACCACATGCAAATTATGGAGGGGAACTTGGTGGCGAACATCAAGGAGAACCACCAACATTATGGGCACTACCACGTGGCGGGAGTGCCGGGCCGCAATGAGCCGTGGAACGATCAGGAGATCAATTACCCGGCGGTGATGCAGGCCATTGATGCCACCGGTTTTGAAGGATATGTTGCGTTGGAGTACGTATTCAAGGAGCCGTTGAAAGAGAGCATGCGCCGCAGCTACGACGAATTTATTCGGTAGGATGGCGGCGAATGTGGAGGAATACCTTCAACAGTTTGAAGGGGTATGCCGGGACCGATTATCGCAAGTGCGTCAAATCATCCTGAAAGAAGCCCCCGACGCGGTGGAGAGTATTTCGTACGGCATGCCGGCCTAC
>JALQTQ010000053.1 GCA_023263995.1 Akkermansiaceae bacterium
TGGAGGTTTGATGGTGGCCTTGTTTTTTATTTTTGTGGAGAGCTCGATGCGGAACTTTACCCTGCGCGGCTTTTCCACCGCTACCTTCGGAATCGGGGTGGGGCTGCTATGTGCCTTTCTTTTGAACAAGGCCCAAGTGCCCAAGTTGATCGAGATCGCGGCTTCGCCGATCGAAATCGATGGGGTTGGCGAGGCCCTGGCCTTGGCTTTCACCGTGATTTCCTATGCCAGCTTTGCCTTTTTAGGGGCGGTCTTGGCCTTGCGAAGCGATCAGGAGGAATTTTCTTTCATCATCCCATATGTGCGTTTCCGTCAGGATGCGGCGTCGGGACAAGTCATGATTCTTGACGCGGAGGTCATTATGGACGGGCGCCTTCCGAGCTTGTTGGCGGCGGGATTCCTTACCGGCCGGGTGCTGGTGCCTCAGTTTGTTCTCGATGAACTTCAGGTGATGGCGAATTCGCCATCGGCGGGCAAACGTCAGCGTGGCCAGCGCGGTCTCGAGATTTTGAGTGACTTACAGAAGAATCCGGCGGTCCCCGTTTCCATCCAAGATTCTCGAGGAATGGCGGAGGATGAGTCCTTTCAAGGGCGCCTTGTTCAGACCGCCAAGATGCTCTCGGGCCGTCTCGTTACCACCGATGAAAATCTGACCAAGGTGGCCCATTTGCAGGGCGCGGACATCATCAATCTCAATGACCTCTCCGATGCTCTCAAGCCGTCAGTGGTGGTCGGGGAGTCGGTTCGGCTCGTGCTGGTCCGGGCCGGGAAAGATGATCATCAAGCGGTGGGATACATGCCCGACGGAACCATGATCGTGGTCAATCATGCCATCGACAAAATTGGCAGCACCCAAGATGTCACCGTGATCAGCACCTTGCAGACCAGTGCGGGTCAGATGGTGTTTGCGGAGTTGAACAGCCGGGAGGAGCGCTGAAGTGGCTGACGTGAAGGCAATCTCAGTCACGCAGATCGCGCGTCGGCTCCGAAATCTCCTTGAGATCGAGATTGGCGGAGTGTGGGTTGAAGGTGAGGTGAGCAATCTGCGCAAGCAAGGGAGTGGGCATTGGTATTTCTCCTTGAAAGACGAGTTGTCCCAGATTTCCTGCGCGATGTTCGGGGCGCGGCGGCGTCAAGGGCATGAGGTGCTGGAGGATGGAATGAAGGTGCAGGTGTTCGGTGAGGTGAGTTTCTACGAGGCGAGGGGAACGACGCAACTGATCGTCCAAAAGGTCCAGGCCGTGGGCGCTGGCGACCTGCAGGCCAGGTTTGAGGCGCTCAAAGCGAAACTTGATCGCGAGGGGCTTTTTTCGTCCGCGCGCAAGCGGGCGCTTCCGGGCTTTCCCAAGGTGGTGGGGATTGTCACCTCGCCAACCGGAGCTGCCTTGCAGGACATGATGAATGTCCTGTCGCGTAGGGCTCCATGGTTGAAGGTTGTTCTTTTTCCGGCGGCGGTGCAGGGGCGCGGAGCGGAGAGAGGGATTGCCGCGGCCATTCGTGAGGCTGGAAGGACGGACAAGCGCGTCTGGCCGAAGCCCGAGGTCTTGATTGTGGGAAGGGGCGGGGGTTCGCTCGAAGACCTCTGGAATTTCAACGAAGAAGTGGTGGCCCGGGCTATTGCCGCCTGCCCGGTCCCGGTGGTGAGTGCGGTAGGACACGAAATTGATTTCACCATTGCCGATTTTGTTTCGGACCTGCGGGCTCCCACGCCCAGCGCGGCGGCGGAGTTGGTGGTGCCCGACCAGGAGGATCTACGGAATCGCATCGAGGGCACCGGAAAGCGCCTCAGGCGGGTGGTGCAAGGCCGGATGGACCGCTGGGCCGATCGTCTCGATTATTACGAAAGAGGGTTGTTCGGTCAGTCTTCGGAGCGAAAACTGGAGCGCCCGAGATTTCGGCTGGAGTCCCTGAGGCGGGAATTCCTCCTTGCGGTTGAAGAGGAGATGGCATCGCGCGAGCGCTTGATCGAGGACTATCGGTCGAATTGGAAGCGATACCACCCGCGGGAGGTCTTGAAGCGCCGAGAGGAAAAGCTGGAATTGGTGGCCCGACGGTTCCGTGACGGACTCAGGTTGGCCTTGGAATCACGGGAACGGCGGACTGAATCGTTGGGCTCATTGCTTCAGGCGCTGGGTCCGGGAAGCATCTTGAGGCGGGGGTTCTCAGTGGCCTTTGGTCCCGACGGCGGGGTCGTGAAGTCGATCGCCGAGGTCTCGCCCGGAGACGAAGTCACCGTGCGGGTCAGTGACGGTGAGTTCAGGACCAAGGTCGAGGAATGAAGGGGTTGCGGGGGGCGCAAAGCGAGGTCTCTCGGTTGACCGAATGATCACTGCTACCTGCGATCGGGCCCGTCTTTCTTGCTGCGAGAGCGGAAGGAAAGAGGAATGGGAAGTCCGTCAGTGGGATGTTTCTCTTTGATCGTATTGACGAGGTAGTTTTGAAAGGACTCCACGACGAGGTGTTTGTCGTTGACGAAAAGAACGTACTCTGGAACCGGGATTGCCTGGTATCGATCGTTGACCGCGGTGGTGGCGTAAAAGAGCTTGAGGCGCTTGCGGTGGCGTTTGTGCTCGGGGGGAGGGTTTTTGATGAAGGCGTCCTGGAGGAGGCGGTTGAGCGGACCGGTCCCGATGATGTTCTGGGCGTTATCGCGAATGCGGGTGATGGTCTTGAAAATGTGCTGAATGGCGTGGCCCTTCATCGCGGAGACACACACGAAGGGGGCATAGTCGAGAAAGAAGAGTTCGCGACGAAGGTGGTCGGTTGCGGCCTCGATACGCGCCGATTTCTGACCATCCGGGTGGAAGAGGTCGAATTTGTTGGCGATGATCAGGCAGGGCTTTTTCTCCTGCTGGATCAGGCGGGCGATCTTGCGGTCTTGGGCAGCCACCCCGGCCGCGAGGTCGATGACGAGCAGGCAGAGGTCGGCGCGGCGAATCGAGCGCTCGCTCCGCATGGCCGAGAAAACTTCGATCGAATCCTCCATGCTCGAGCGTTTGCGCAGGCCTGCGGTATCGATGAGGTTGTGTTTTTCCTTGCCCCAAATGTAGGGGATGTCGACGGCGTCGCGGGTGGTGCCGGCCACCTCCGACACGATGGTGCGTTCGTCCTTGAGGATGGCGTTGATCAGGGAGGATTTGCCTGCATTAGGTTTGCCCACCACTGCGATTTTCAGGCCGTCTTTGAGTTCCTCCGGATCACTTTCCTCCTGCTCGCGGGCTTCGAGGTGAGAGAGTTCCTGGTCGATAGCGTCAGTAAGCAGATCGATGCCGCGTCCATGTTCGGCTGAGACAGGGAGGCCCAACCCGAACCCGAGGCGAGCGAAATCGCTGGCCGTGTCGTCGTGATCAGCACTGTCGGCCTTGTTCATCACGAGGATGACATTGGGATTGGACTTCCGCAGAAGAGCCGCCACCTCCTCGTCGATGGGATTGATTCCCACGCGGGCATCGACAACGAAGATGATCAGGTCGGCTGAATCCATCGCGATGCGGGCTTCAAAGGTCACGGCATTTGAAAAACCATCGTCATTCACCGCGCCAATACCGCCGGTGTCGACGAGTTCGCAGCGAGTTTCGGTGACCTTGCAGGGAGCCGCGATGCGGTCACGAGTCACCCCAGGTTGGTCGTGAACGATGGCGATGCGGCGTCCGGCGAGTCGATTGAAAAGGGCTGACTTGCCGACGTTGGGGCGTCCGACAATCGCGACCTGGAAAGGAGTGATGGGCACGTTGGGAGAGTTGCTGAGAGTTGTAGGATGGAGGGGAAGGGCGGAATTTAGACCAGAATCGGGATGCCGTCGGGTTTCAGAGAGTCGGCCGGCGGGCCTTCAAAGTTGTCGAGGATGAACTTGTCCCATTGATCGCGGGTGGTTTTGGACAAACGGGACTGGATGTCTTTTTCGCATCGGGCGCAAACCATCATAGGAAAAGGGTCGATGATCATCTGGTCACCAAAGCCCATGCAGGCCAGTGAGTAGTCGGTGAGTTCGGCGAGTGGGGTGGCACAGGTGGCACACTGCGCGATCCAGTCGCGATGATCTTCCTTGCCAGCCAAGCGTTCGCTCCGCCAGGCCAGGTGGTCGTTGTCTTCGAAGAATTTCTTCATCGTTTGCTGCGATTCCTCGGAAAAGCTCCTGGCGAGATTTCGACGGCAGGGAAGGCACATCGCATACTCAAACACACACTCCGGCCCCTTGAAGACCTTGGTGACAGTGTAGGGGTCATCGATTTCCTCAAACTCTCGGTCACAGGTCAGGCATTGTTGGAAGGGCGCCTCATGTTCCAGCGAATGAAAAGACGGGGGAATCGCGCTCATGCCCGATGATGATGAGGGAGCCTTGGCAAATCCAAGGATTTTCGGATAAAGAATAGCCCTGCGGGTTTCGGCAAACTCGTGGATGACGACTGGAACTTAGGCCGCATTCCGTCATTCCGGAGCGAAAGAATTGAATTGCCGAGCCAGTAAAATGACTCAGATTCAAAACAAATGGACGAAGAACAAACTCTCCCCGAGGGGATCGCAGAAGATGCAGCCGAAAAGCGCGGGATCGCCGGTCCTTTTTTTCTCACCTTGCTCGTTCTTGCGAGTGTTGGTGGTTTGGCCTACATGCCAAGCTACTTTGAGCAGGCATTCAAGGCCGAGGGAGGTTGGCTGGCTGCTGAAGCGGGCAAGGAGACAGGTTGGTGGGTTGATAATGTCGGTGATTATCACCCCCTGATTCTGCACTTGCCGATCGGGATCATCTTCTTGGCCGTGGTGATGGAGGTCTTTGGCTGGTTGTCCTTCGGTCGATACAAGCCTCGCACCACCTTGGCCCTCTTCCTGGCCTTCGTTGGGGGAAGTTTGGCCTGTGTTTCGGGAATGTTCTGGCTCAAGACCGGAGGCTACGCTGCCGATGAATGGGCCGACGACATGTTCAAGCACATGTGGATGGGAATTGCTTTTGTCGGTGTTCTCGCCTTGGCCTTTCTGAGCAAGCTGTGGGCTCGCCCGGGTGCTGGGGGCGGTCCGGTTTACGCGATTCTCCTGTTCGGCACCGCCGGGATCATGGGATACGGAGCTCATTTTGGTGGTCTCCAGACCCATGGATCTGACCCGGTGATGACGACCCTCGAAGGCCTCGGCTTGGTGGGCCAGAAGGCCGATGAGAAAAATGCCGAAACAGAGCCGGAGCCGGTCCCCACGAAGCTCCCCAAAGACCGTCTGGCCTTTGCCGAAGTGGTGATGCCCATTCTCGATACCAGGTGCTTGGCCTGCCACTCGGAGAAGGCCGGCAAGAAAAAAGGCAAACTCCTGATGGATTCCTATGCCAATTTGCTCATCGGAGGTCGAAGTGTCGATGACGGATTTCCCACCCTCGTTCCGGGGCACGCTGACAAAAGCTACATGATCGAGGTCGTCAATCTTCCGCTCGACGATGACATGCGGATGCCTCCGGAAGATGAAGAGCAAATCGAAGAGCACGAGGTCAAGATCCTGACGTGGTGGGTGAATGCCATCCCCGAAAGCGATACTCTGGAGGACAAGACTCTTGCGGACATGGGGGCACCCCAGGATATCCTCGACGCGGCCGCAAAGTTGATCACGCCCGAGGAGAAAGCGAGAATGGAAGCGGAGGCCAAAGCCGCTGCCGAGATGGCCGAGAAGGAAAGGATGGCCAAGCGCGAAGCCCTCCAGAATGCCCTCGACACTTTGAGGCAACAAGACGCTTTTAAAACTTCCTTAAAATATGTCTCGCGTGACTCTTCAGACCTCGAGTTTACTTCGGTTAGCCTCGGGCCAAGCCTTGATGATGAAACCCTGGCCAAGCTCGGGCCAGTTTCATCAGCCTTGGTTTCCCTCGACGTCTCCCGCAGTTCGGTCACCGAACCTGCTCTGGCCGCCGAGCTTCCGAAGATGACTTCGTTGCGTCGCTTGAACCTGAGTCAAACCGAGGTCGGCGACGGCATCCTCGGCGTGGTAGCTTCGCTCGACAATCTCGAATATCTCAATCTTTACGGTACCAAGGTCACCGATGAAGGAATTCTCAGACTAAAAACTCTCGGCGGCTTGGAGGATCTTTACCTCTGGGAGTCACAGGTTTCCGAGGCGGGTGCCAAGGCTCTGAAAGAAGAACTTCCGGGGCTCTATGTGAACCTAGGGACCGTTGAGTTGAAGTAGGGCGCTTGCCGGCATGGGAGCGAACCAGCCCGGCTTTTTGAATCGGGCCGCCGTCCCCTACTACTGCGGTCGCAAAGGCAATTGCAGCGCTAAGAGTCTGAATAATTCACGTGGACAGAAAGTCCGGGTGCTTGCAGCGTGCGCGTGGGCGAGGTTGAAGTTAGGAATGTCAGCGATCACGCAATGGGGAAGGGCCGGTGTCTGGGCGTTCTTTTTGCTTCTGGCTTCTCCGCTTGTCGCGGATCCTGAAGGCGGCTTTGTGGACGTCACCGGCGATTCCGGGATTGATTACCGTCAGTGGTCGCCGCCTCCGGACTGGGTGAAAATGGTGCCGCAGGTGATGACGGGGGGCGCGGCGGTTGCGGACTATGATAACGATGGATGGTGCGATCTTCTCGTCACGCGATATCGGGAAACCGATCTTCTCTATCGCAACCGGGGCGACGGCACTTTCGATGAGGTTAGCCGGGCCGCCGGGATTGATCGGGTTGCTTCCACCAACGGGGCGGCCTGGGGCGATATCGATAATGACGGGGATGCCGATCTATACCTCAGTGTTGCGGATGAATCGGCGGAGCCCATGCACAATTTGCTCTATCTCAACGAGGGCGATGGAAGTTTTGTCGAACAGTCCCACTTGTGGGGGGTGGATTTGGAAGCTCCTTATTTGCTCTCGGGTTTTAGCGTGTGTTTCGGGGATTATAATCGGGACGGTCGTCTCGACCTTCATACCTGCCAGTGGGGGGTGCGGAGCGCACTGAACCGCTCGGTGCTCTTGATGAACGAAGGTGGGGGGTTCCGCGACGTCACCCTGGGGGCCGGGGTGGAATTGTGGAATGATCCCGAGAGCGAGCAAGGCCCGGATTTCACTACCTGGGCCTTCACCTCCCGACTGACCGATCTTGATCGTGACGGGTGGCCGGATCTTGTGGTGGCGGGTGATTACGGAACGAGCCGACTCTTTTGGAATCGGGGCAATGGAACCTTCGTCGATGGCACCGAGCAGGCCCGGGTGGGAGGGGAGGAAAATGGCATGGGCTTGGCGATCGGGGACTACGACGGCAACGGCCTGCCCGACTTGTTTTTCACCTCGATTTACGATGAGAGGATCGATGACATCCGCTTCCTGGGATGGGGAGTGACCGGTAATCGGCTTTACCGGAATCTGGGTGGGCGGGTTTTCGAAGATGTCACCGAAGTCGCGGGGGTGCGGGACGGGGGGTGGGGTTGGGGTGCGGTTTTTTTCGATTTCGACAACGACGGCGATCTCGATCTGGCAATGACCAACGGGTTTGAGACGGACCGGTTGCTGACCGAGACTCCCTTTCATACCGACCCGACCAAGCTGTGGCGTAATGACGGAGGGGTTTTCACGGACGTCTCGGTGGAGATGGGAATCAAGGATACCGGGAAGGGGAAGGGCTTGCTGGTCTTTGATTACGACCGCGATGGCGATCTTGATCTTTTCCTTGTGAATAATCTTGGATTCCCGATTCTTTATCGCAATGAAGTGAACAACGGTAATCACTGGCTGCGGGTACAAACGCGGGGGAATTATTCTAACCGGGATGGTATTGGCGCGCTGGTGACGATCGTAAGGGAGGAAGGAGCACCGGAGCAGCATCGCGAAATTTGCGGAGGCAGCCACTTTCTGACTCAAAGCGAAAAGGTGGCGCACTTCGGCCTCGGGTCCTCTGGCTCTCCGGTCAAGTTCCTCAAGGTGAGGTGGCCCAGCGGGATCGAGCAGGTCTTTCGCGATGTGGGGGTGGATCAGCTTTTGGAGTTGGAGGAACCGGCAAGCCCATATCAGGCGTGGCTGGGTACCCACTTCTCCCCGGGTGAAATGACGGAAGGGAACCTCACTGACCCGTTGGCTGACCCGGATCGCGACGGTCACAGTAATCTCATCGAGTTTGGAACCGGGTGTGACCCCAGACGCACCGGGTCGATTCCTCCAATTCGGGTTGTTCCGGGACCGCTCCCGGGCGGGGTTTTGGTCAGCTTTCGTCGGCGTAATCTTCCGCGAGGGGGTCGGGCGGTGCTGGAAGCCTCGACTGATCTGCGGACTTGGGAGAAGGTCGAAGAAGGAGGGATGGAGATTCTGGAGGTTGAGCCTGCCGCCGAGTGGGGGGTCGAGACCGTCACCGCCCGGTTGGCCGTGGGAATCAATTATCTCAGGTTATCGGTGGGGATGTCGGATTGAGGGGAGGAGGATCGGGCGCGGCCGAAAGGTCAGGAGCGAGGTTTTCTTGGGGCGAGTTGATCACGCAGTGCCCCGTTTATCCTGCGGATGGAACCCTTTCCGTTTCGGGGAATTTCTTGCGCCAGAGTCTGACGGCCGGAAGGATTTGCTCGGTCTTACGGGAAGGTGAAAGCTCCCATGTCAGCGGCATCTCCGGCTTGAAATGACGAAGGAGAGTCTTGTAGGGCAGGTCGCCGGTGAAGGGGACGCGGTGGTCCCGCTTGGGCCACTGGACATCGTGGAGATGGGCACCGATGAGGTAGGGAGCCATCTTGGTGAGCCATTGGTCGTGATCAAGGAGGCCGAGGTTGTGTTTCAGGCCCACGTGTCCGAAGTCGTGCCAGTATCCGATCTCGGGGCAGTCCGCAAAGTGGGTTTGGAGCTGGATCATTTCTCGTTCATCCGGCACGTCCTCGTATTTTGAGCGTGATTCGACGGCTAGCACCACTCCGGCCCTTCGTGCTGGCTCCACAAGCCTTTCAAGGGTTTCGATGGCGCGCTGGAAATACTTGGGCCCGTATTTTTCCCTTCGCTTCACGCATTCCAGCTTGTCGTCGGCGTATTCGTCGGTGAGCTGTTCGCCGGCTTCCAGCTTTTTGGTGAGGGCTCCGGTCCATTGTTTGTGGGGCATGGTGGGGATCGAACCCATGTGGAGGACAACGTAGTGGGCCTTGAATTGCGCTGCCAGGTCCAAGGTCTTCAGGGTTTCCCGAAAGGCGCGCTGACGTTCGCTGCGATCGTCGGAAGTGAACTCATAGGCGTCCGGGGCATCGATCATGACCTCGGTTGGCGAGGGGAAGAAATTGTGTACTCCGACGCACTTGAACTTACCGGCATCGAAGGCTCGCTTGATGCCGGGGAGTTTGGCAATGGTCATGCCATGAGAAAGTTCCAGGGTGTCGAAGCCCAGCTCCAAAATCTCGTCGATCATCGCCTCGCCATCGGTGTGGCGCGAGTTGTTCCAGCAAGTTGAAAAGGCTAGCATGAGCTTGGATTTGATGGGGCGGGATTCAGGGAAGTGTCTCAACAATGCAGTAGAAGGCTCCAGTCTGGCCCTTCGGGGTCAGGAAAACCGGGGCAAGTTGGTGTGATCCTGCCGGAAGGGTCGTGGTGAAAGAAATGGCGGAGGCTTTTTGGTCCACGGCCTGGGTGGCGATGGTTCGACCATTGATCACAAGGGCGGCTTCGGTGGCCTGCAGGGAAATGCCTGGGGTCGTCCGGAAGGCCTTGCTCGCACCGGGGACCTCCGTTCCCGGAGCGAGTGGAGCATTGATCGGATGGTTGGCTTCCTCAGGCCAACGGAGAAGCGAAATCCGGTAGCGTCCTTCTTTGATGACCTTGATGGCCCAGTGTCCGCTAAATTTCGGCTTGTTGCCGCCGCGGGCCGCCCGGATCGACCCTTGGTGCCACGGTGGGGCGGTGTTGAGCCAGTCGTGGGCGGTCATCGTGACCTTTGGGTGGTCGGGGTGGCCGAGGTGGATTTCGGTAGTCTGCGAGAAAGTGGGCTCGAGCTCGGCCCACCATTTTTCGTAGAAGGCCCGCATCTTGGCGACCTGCTCCGGATTCTCCTTGGCGAGGTTCTTTTTCTGACTTGGGTCGGCCTTGATGTCGTAGAGTTCTGTGCCGTTGACGAGGCGGAAGCGGGATGACATGACGGCGGACTTGCGCCATTTGATCGGGTCGACGACTCGCTGAGAATCGGTGATGATCATCCGGTTGTCTTCTGCCGGGATCCCGGAGCCGTAGGGATCGATGATGGAGGCTTGTGAGGCTCCATCGAACTTAACTCCCGCCTCGTTGGGAATGCCGCAGACCTCCATGAGGGTGGGGACGACGTCGATGGCATGGGTGAGTTTGTCGATTTTGCGATGGTTGTTGAGCCCTGCAGCGGGCCAGTGAATGAAAAAAGGCACCCGGTGGCCGCCATCGTATTCCGATCCTTTTTTCCCGCGCATCCCGGCATTGAAGACCTTTTCGCCGGAGGCGGTCCCGTTGTCGGTCGTGAAAATGAAGAGGGTGTTGTCGGAGATTCCTAGGTCGGCCAGAAGCTGGCGAGTCCGGCCGATGTTGTCATCGATGTTGCTGATCATGCCGAAGAAGGCGGCGATGGCGGGACTCTGATCCGGGTAGAGATCGAGATATTTCTGTGGACAGTGGAGCGGGCCGTGAGGGGCGTTGGTGGCGATGTAGGCGAGGAAGGGTTCCTTTTTGCCGGCTTGGGCCTTGATGAAATGATGGGCCTTCTCGAAGAAGACATCGGTGCAGAAGCCCTTGGCGGTCTCGATTTGGCCGTTGTGAAAGTAGCCACCGTCGAAGTATGAATTATCCCAGACATCGGGGGTTTGCCCCACTCCGCCGCCGCCATGGCGGTAGACTTCCTCGAAGCCCCGATCTTCCGGACGATAAGGGTAGTTATCGCCAAGGTGCCATTTCCCGAACATCGCGGTGGTGTAGTGAGGAGCGAAGTGCTGCCCGAGCGTGACCTCATTGTCTCGGATCATCGAGCGTCCCATGATGGTGTGCCAGACACCGGTCCGGTTGGTCCAGTGGCCGGTCAGCAGGGCTGCCCGAGTCGGAGAGCAGGTCGGGGCAACGTGGTAGTCGGTGAGAACCGTCGATTCTGAATAGAGCTTGTCGAGATGCGGCGTCTTGATCACCGGATTCCCGTGGCAAGCGAGGTCGCCGTATCCCTGATCGTCGGTGATGACGAGGATAATGTTGGGACGCGTTGCACTTTGAACAGCGAACAGGGAGCACGAACTTTGCACGAGGATTGCGAGAAGGATTCGGAGTGATGATTTCATGATATTCAGAAGAGGATGATGGTCCCGACGATGATGAGGGTGGCGACGTTAAGGTTAGCAGTCTTGGAGCATTTGAACCTTGGAAAGATGACTTGGGGCAGGATCTGGGCGAGAAGGAAAAAGCCCCCCCAACGGATGGACTCCAAGGATTGGCCGTTTTGTCCGAAGAAGACGAAGTAAAAGAGAAAGACGGCACCCAGCAAGGAGAGCCACAGCTTGGATTGTCTGTTCTCACGCTTCGTCATTTGTTCCCCGCCATTCAAAAGGGAGATTTGAAAATTGAAAGATGCGAATTTGGAAGTGAGTCTTTGGGCCCATGAAATTAGACGGTGCGACCAGAATCGCGGTCATGATGGGCGGTCCCGGTAAGGAGCGCGACGTCTCGTTGGCTTCGGGGAGGGCGGTGGTGAAAGCGCTGCAGGAGAAGGGCTTTCAGGTCGTTGGGGTGGATGTGGAGGATACCATCCCGGTCCTTCCAGAAGGGACCGATCTCGCCTTCAACCTCATTCACGGCACTTTTGGTGAGGATGGGGGATTGCAGCGCTATCTTGAAGGGTTGGGTGTGCGGTATACCGGAGCCGGTGTGGCCAGCAGCGAGTTGGCCTTTGATAAGACCAGGAGCAAAGAGTGCTTTTTGGCCCACGGGGTGCCAACCCCACGCTCTGAGACCGTCGATTGCTCGGGAGGGGTCCGCCTTCCCGAGATGAAAGTGCCCTTTGTGGTGAAACCGCCTCGTGAAGGTTCGAGCGTGGGCATCCGGGTGGTCAAGGTGGAGAGCGAAGCGAAAGCGGCTTTGGAATATGCCGCTGAATTCAGCAAGGACCTCTTGATCGAGGAGTTCGTCGAAGGACGGGAACTGACGGTCGGGGTGCTCGACGGGGAGGTTTTCCCGGTGGTCGAGATTGCTCCGCCCGAGGGGGATTGGTATGACATGGAGACGAAATACCCTTGGTTGAGTGGAAAGGCGACCGGGAGCCAATACACTTGTCCAGCCGATTTGACCCCGGAAGAAGCCCGGATTGTCCAAGAGGCAGCGAAAAAAGCGCACTCTGCCCTTGGAATTGAGGTTTACTCCCGGGTCGATGTGTTGTTGAATTCCTTAGGGGGTCCTTACGTTTTAGAAGCCAATACTA
Organism: Akkermansiaceae bacterium; assembly: GCA_023263995.1. Classification (GTDB taxonomy): domain Bacteria; phylum Verrucomicrobiota; class Verrucomicrobiia; order Verrucomicrobiales; family Akkermansiaceae; genus SW10. The sequence continues at coordinate 12,342 of JALQTQ010000053.1, forward strand.
TCCCGGGTATGACCGAGACCAGCCTTCTCCCAATGGCGGCTGCTGCGGCCGGGGTTTCGTTTGGCGATTTATGCGTTCGGATTGCCGAGTTGTCCTTGGCTGCCCGCCTCTAGAAAAAACGATGCCATGTTTTCCCGTCGAACCTCCAGCCGAACGCGCAAGTCTCGCGAGCGCATGCTTCATCTGAAGGTGAGTTCGCCGCGCATTGTCTATTTTGACTGCCTGAAGTTTGCGGGTCGGTTTGTGAAGCTCGGGCTGGTCTTGGCGATCATGGTGGGAGTCGGCGTGGGGCTCGGGTATGGTTGGCAGAAGTTGTTTGTGGAGAATGATGAGTTTGTCATCAGCCGGGTGGAGATTTTTGGTCCGGGCGGAGAGGAACCTCGGTTTCTGACGCACGAGCGCATGGTGAACAAAACCGGACTCGACCTCGGGAAGACGATCTTTGCGGTTGAGTCGGACGAACTGGCCGAATCGCTGAGTGCTTTGCCCGAGGTCACGTCAGCGCGGGTGAGCCGTCGTCTCCCGGGGACCTTGAAAGTTGAGGTCGAGGAACGTCAGCCGGTCGCTTGGGTGGCATGTCGGTCGCTTGGGATTCGAGAACGCGACCGGAACAAAGGGTTGCTGTTGGATCGTGAGGGGGTGCCTTTTCGCTGTGAGTCTCAGAAGCTCTGGGAATTTTCGGAGCAACTGCCGGTGGTGATAGTCAAGGAGGCCCGCGTGGACGAGATTCGTGAGGGGGTAGCGCTGGAGCACAAGGGCCTCAAGCATGCTCTCGCCCTCATCTTGCGGGCTCAGGATTTGCTGGATTTGACCGAGCAGCCCTTGTGGGTATTGGTCAAGGACGAGATCTTTTTGGAAATGAAGACACGAGGCGGGGTGGTAGCGACCCTGTCCTATTACGACCAGGAACGTCAGCTTGAGCAGCTGGTGAAAGTGACGACCCATGCTCGGAGGCAGGGTCGGGAGCTTGCTCAAGTCAATCTGATTCCCCGGCGCTACGTCCCCGTTCACTATCGTTGAGAGGAAGTTGATTTCATGGCACGCTCTAAGATTCATGTCGGACTTGAGATCGGTTCAACCAAGACCGTGATGGTGGTGGCCGAAATCAAGCCGGACGAGTCGGCGAAGATCCTCGGGATGGGCGAAACCCGTTCGGCGGGCGTCCGCAAAGGCGAGATCGCTGACTACAAGCAGGTTCGGGCCTGCGTGAAGTCGGCCCTGCTGGAGGCCGAGGACGTCAGCGATGTGGTGATCAGGAGCGTCTTCCTCTCCGTGACCGGGGCCCATATCCAAGGAGTCAACAACACCGGAACCTTCCGATTGCCCGAGGATGAGCAGGAGGTCGACCGGCACCACCTGGAGGAGGTCAAGGAGATCGCCCGGGACATTGCCATTCCGAGTGACCATGTCTATCTGCATCACCTTTCCCGTCACTTCACCCTCGATGGTCAAAGACAATCCACCATGCCCTACGGGTTGCTGGGGAGAACGCTGGAGGCGGATTACCACATTGTTCACGGGATCCGGACCCGGGTGCAAAACAGCATCAAGTGTGTGCGTGAGATTCCGCTCGATGTCGATGACGTGGTCTTTGCTCCCATCGCCTCGGCTCAGATTTGTCTGACCCGAGAGTGCAAGCAGGAAGGCGCTCTCGTGATTGATATCGGTGGGGAAACGACCGACTATGTGCTTTACCTTGACGGGGCGATTGCGGCCTCGGGTTGTGTGCCGGTGGGGGGGAATCATGTCTCGAACGACGTTCATCTCGTCACCCACATTCCCTTTTCCAAGGCTGAGAAGGTCAAGATTGCCGAGGGGAATGCCTCGGCCGATCCCGCGAGTTCAGTGGGCATCGTGAAGGTGGAAGACGAGAAAGGGGCTCCGCCCATCGAAATCGAGCGTAAGCTCCTAAACGATGTGATCCGTGGGCGACTTGAGGAAGCCTTCGAGTTGGTCATCGACGGCCTGCCCGAAGGGGCTTTGGAGCAGATTGGGACGGGTGTTTTCCTGACGGGCGGGACCAGCCAGATGCGTGGGATCGGGGAGTTGGCCTTCGAGGTCTTCGATTTGCCCGTTTATAAACCTGAGCAACCAGATGTCAGTGGGGTGCACGCTTACTTCAAGGACCCCCAATACGCCACGGCGCTGGGACTGATCCGCTACGCCCAGATCCTCGACGAGGAGAGACCGTCGCGCCGGGGTAGGCTGAGCCGTCTTCTGCGGGGAATCTGGCCTTTCGGCTTCTGATCAATGGAATTTCAGCCCGCTCCCAGGTTGAGGGGGCGATTGGTGGCCAGCGACTCCGCCCGCAAGGGGTTGGCCATTTGACGGGGCGGCGATGACCGGAGCGGCGCTGGCGGAGGACATCGTGATGACGAGGAGAAAGATTGAAGCGGTGAGAAGAATCACCACCACAAAACAGCTGGGTTCGACCCGGGTGGCATAGAGCTTGGCCTCCAGCACCTGATTCATGAGTTTCGTTTGCTCGTTGATCGCGGAGGCAGTTTCTTCGCTGTCGATTGAGGCCTCTTGGAGTTCTTTCTTGGTTTTGGCGAAATCGGCCTGCAGTTGCTCCTGGCCTTTCTTTTGTGCTTCCACGAAGCTATCGATGGCAGGAAATTGCATGGCCAGCTGGATGCCAATCAGAGCGGCTGCAAGCACCAGCATGAGCTGGGCTGTCACGATCAGGGCCGAGAGGCGGTTCATGATGCCGATGAGGACCAGGACGGCTCCCAGTCCCACGGCAATCAGGGCGATGAGGTTGAGGATGGAAATTCCCCACTCTCGGTTTTTGGGGTCTGCGTTTTTGATTTCTTTCTTCAGTTCTTTGGAGAGCTCTTCCTGTGAAGCTTCGTCTTCCGCAAATTCTTTGGCGAGAACCCCTGAGATCGTATCGATTGATTGGTCCGGGACCGAGATGTCTCCGATCACCGACTGAAAACCGGTTTGGGTGAAGGCGGTGACTAATTCGCTGCCTTTGCGGGGATCCAGGTTGGCGAGGGCGGAGACCCAGGGGAAAAAAGCGAGGGTCAGGCCGGCGAGAGCGATGATCAAGGTGGCGATGCTGATCCACATGGGAGCACCGGTTCGCGGTCCCTTCGGCAGGCCTTGAGCGGTGGTGATCTGCGGGCTCAGGTTGATGCCGCTGCCCGGAGTGGCTTGAGCGATCGGAGCGACGGGGGCAGCCTGAACCAAGGGGGGCTCCGGGTTGGGAGCTTCCGGGAGAAGGCCCGGGATTTGTCCGGCAGGAAGCCACTCGGCCATGCCATCGGTCCAGACAAGGGTGTCATGACTGATGTTGCCTGAATGGTGGAAGGCCTGAAGATCTTGGATGGAATAGGGGCCGAGGTTGTTTCCAGCCCCATCAAGCACCTGCCACTGTTGTTCGCTCATTGTGCCGGAAATTAGGGAGGGACAGAGAAAGCGTCAAGCTCACCTCGAGTCGCCTGGATGGGATCGTGCAACTAAATCCAGGATCAGAGAAGGGAGATGAAAAGCATTCGAGAGAAAGAGGTCATTGTGCCCTGCTTCCGAAACTGGGAGGAAAAACTTCTCCGGCGAGGGTGAGAGATCGAAGAGGCTTTGCCCTTGGGAACAGGGAATGACTTCGTCCTCTTCTCCATGGATGACGAGGAGTGGAGAGGTGA
>JALQTQ010000540.1 GCA_023263995.1 Akkermansiaceae bacterium
ACATCTACGTTGCCGTCGTTATCGCAACCCACCACCACGACCTCAAGACCTGCGAGCACGGCGCTCGCGGCATTGGTGCCGTGGGCGGAGGAAGGTATCAGGCACACATTTCGCTGGAAGTCTCCCCTTGAGCGGTGGTAGCCGCGGATCGCCAAGAGTCCCGCTAGCTCTCCCTGGCTACCTGCATTTGGCTGCAGCGAAACAGACTCGTAGCCAGTGATGTCGCTGAGCCAAGAGGTCAGCTCTCCAATGAGCTCTATATAGCCCTGGGTGTCCTCGGCTGGGGCGAAGGGGTGCAGCGAGGCAAACTCTGGCCAGGTGACCGCCTCCATCTCGGTGACGGAGTTGAGCTTCATTGTGCAGGAGCCCAGCGGAATCATGCCCCTATCTAGGGCGTAGTCAAAGTCCGCTAGCTTCTTCAGATACCTAAGCATTGCGGTCTCAGAGTGGTGGGTGTTAAAGACCGGGTGCTCTAGGTACCCACTCTCGCGGTGGTTTCTTAGCCTGTCTTCGGCATCTTCTGGCCTTGGTGCCCTCGCGCCAAACGCACTCGCGAGCTCGGCTAGGTGCTGCCAGGTTGTGCTCTCGTCCACCGAGATGCCGATGGTCTGATCATCAACCCTCAAGACCGTTAGGTCCTTTGCCCTTGCGGCCTCAAAGAACTTGTTTGCATCGGTGCCAATAAGCA
>JALQTQ010000541.1 GCA_023263995.1 Akkermansiaceae bacterium
GTTTTGCAGGTCGCCGCCATTGGGGTTGGCAAAGGTGTTGGTGAGGTTGGCTTTCAGCGCATAGGTCTGGTAGGGGTGGAACACGCCAACCATGCGACCCATTGCCTTGTTAGCGCGCAGGGTGGCTGCGGCTTGGAACAAGTAAGCAACGGTCAATTCAGTGGTGGTAGCGCCCAAGCTGGTGCTAAAGCCGTCGAACAAAGCCAACAGGTCTTTGTCCATCTTTGTGGCAATAGCGTTACCCAAAACGGTACCCAACTCAGCAGCGGGGTCACCAGCGCCGTACGTTGCCATGTCGGTCAGCAGAACCTGTGCGCCGACTTCGCCAACGGTCACGGTGACGCTGGAAGTCGAAACAGCAGTGCTGGACATGTCCGTGCCTTCAGTCAAGGCAGCAGCGGTGATGCTGGGGTATTTAGGAACCTGAACGGTTTTGCCGGGCGTGCCAGTGATGTTATACAACGTCACCAAGTTACGCATCAGGGATTGCTCTTCAGCCGTGAAACGGGCTTGAGCAACGATGTTAACGAACAGATCGTCAAGGGTCGAAGAGGTAGTAGCGGCCATGATATGACTCCAAAAACAGAAAGAAGGAAACGAAAATTACTTCCGCTTGCGCTGGGCTGCAAAGGCTTCACGCCCGCCAGAATCCCAATTCTCAAGCATCGCAGCCACA
>JALQTQ010000542.1:0-422 GCA_023263995.1 Akkermansiaceae bacterium
GGCGCAGACGCTGACGGACAAGGAATACCAAATCATGCGAGACGCTTCAATTGCGGTTTTGCGTGAGATTGGTGTGGATACCGGCGGCTCAAATGTCCAGTTTGCGCTCAATCCTGATAACGGGCGCATGATCGTCATTGAGATGAACCCCCGGGTTTCACGTTCGTCGGCCCTGGCCTCCAAAGCGACGGGTTTTCCGATCGCGAAAGTTGCTGCGCGCCTGGCAGTCGGCTACACGCTTGATGAGCTACGCAACGAGATCACGGGTGGTGCAACACCTGCATCGTTTGAACCGACCATCGACTATGTGGTCACCAAGATACCGCGGTTTGCTTTCGAAAAGTTTCCACAAGCGGATGCTCGACTCACCACGCAGATGAAGTCTGTCGGCGAGGTCATGGCCATCGGTCGTACCTTCCAAG
>JALQTQ010000542.1:432-662 GCA_023263995.1 Akkermansiaceae bacterium
TCGGTGTTGATGGCTTGAATCAAATGACGGTTGATCGTGAGACGATTCAGGTCGAGCTTGGTGAGCCAGGTCCAGAGCGGATTTGGTATGTCGGTGATGCGTTTGCTCAAGGTTTTACGCTTGACGAAGTGCACCAACTGACCAAGATTGACCCCTGGTTTCTCGAGCAGATTCAGGAAATCGTCAACATCGAACTCGCGCTTGAGCAACGCACGCTCGCTGACCTTGAT
>JALQTQ010000543.1 GCA_023263995.1 Akkermansiaceae bacterium
GATTAGTGTTATCGAGCAGCGAAAAGCCTACATTCCTAATGGTTTTACGCCAAACGGTGATGGTATTAATGACATTTTTGTTCCTTTCGGTGGAGAGGGTGTTGTGGGTATTGCTCGGTTTGAGGTATATAATCGCTGGGGACAAATGGTGCATTCAGCTACTAATTTCTCACCTGGCGACCCAACTTTTGGCTGGGACGGCTACCTTGCAGGAAATACCGAAGCACCTTCTGCGGTCTATGTCTTTGTGGTAGAATATGAATTTATCGACGGTAAAACCTCCCTCTATTCAGGGGATGTTACCTTGGTGCGATAGCGTCATACAGCTACATCCTATCAAATGCCTTCGAGGACGACCGATTCCGTCACCTCGAAGGCATTTGTATTTAACCCTCATGTGTTCAACCTTTCAATACCTCTTAAAAAAGTTTCGCTTTCGCGAAAACGGCTGCGTAGCCTTATCCTTTTCTTCATCGAAATACTCAAGCCGCCTTCATTCTCGGTTTCTTAGCGAATTAATCCCCTCAATCTGGTCGGTATTTAGCATCGATTATCCTACAAATCCACCAAATAAGTCTGGAGGACAAAAATTATCACGATGGAAACGCTCCTCCAATCTGGAGGAAGAAAATCACTGCGATGGAAACGTTCCTCCAATCTG
>JALQTQ010000544.1 GCA_023263995.1 Akkermansiaceae bacterium
TGACGCCCGTTTTTTCGGCCATGGCCGCGTTGCTGGCGAAGCGCTCACCCGCCCCGGGCATGTGCGGCGCCAGCGTGTCCATGTGCTCGTGGAAGCGCGAGTCCCAAGCGGCGATGGCCGTCACGGGCGCGGCCATGGTCTTGTCCACATTGCCCGGGCTCAAGCAGTCCTTGAGCTTGGCCTTGGCCTCGGCGCTTTGTACAAACACCAAGCGCAAGGGGCTGCAGTTCATGGCCGTGGGGGCGTAGCGCACACGCTCGTAAATTTGGCTCAGCGTGGTGCTGGACACCGGGCGGTCTTCAAACTGATTGATGGTGTGGGCGTCTTCAAAAATCGGGCGTAAATCAAGGCTGGTCATGTCAACTCCGGGCTCAAACATCGAACAAGTCGCGCATTATCATGCCCACCCCGCCCCGCCGCCCCCATGCACGCTTACTTCGCCGACATCGACCCCTTGCAACTGCCCGCCGGCCATCGCTTTCCGGCGCCGAAGTACGCCATTTTGCGCGAGGCCTTGCGCGCCCTGCCCGCCATCCACGTGCGCGCCGCGCCGCTGGCGCCCCTGCAAGACTTGCTGCGCGTGCACGATGCCGTCTACGTCGATGGCGTCATGAGCGGGCGCTTGAGCGCCGACCAGCAGCGCGACATTGGCTTGCCTTG
>JALQTQ010000545.1 GCA_023263995.1 Akkermansiaceae bacterium
AGAGCGCCTCAAAGGTGACGCGGGCGCCCGCCTCACCGAGCGGGGCGTGGAGCGTGAAGCGGCAGCCCTCTGCGCCCTCGCGCACGTCTGTGGCGCGCCACGCGCAGCCCTCGCTAAAGCCAAAGCTGATGACCTGCCCTGTAGCGCTCTGAGCCACCTTGAGCGCGCGTGGGTCGTCGCCGTTGACCCACAGCGCTTTGCCTTTACTTGCCTTGCCTGTAGAGCTTGAGGGCGTGATGAGCTTGGCGAGGCGCTCAAAGTTCTCCTCGATCTCCTCAACGCTGTCGTAGATGTCGGCGTGATCGAACTCGATGTTGTTGATCACCGCCACGTCGGGGCGATAGTGCAAGAACTTAGGGCCCTTATCAAAGAAGGCAGTGTCATACTCGTCGCCCTCCACCACAAAGGGCGCGCCCTCTGCGCCGATCACATAAGGCGCGCCAAAGTTAGCGCCGACGCCGCCCACGAGCAGCCCAACCTCGGGGTGAGCGCCCTTGAGCAGCCACGCGGTGAGGTTGGTGGTGGTGGTCTTGCCGTGGGTGCCTGTGATAACCACAGGTGAGCGCGCGCTCAAGAACAGGTCGCTCAAGGCCTGTGGAAAAGAGGCGTAGGGTAAGCCACGCTCTTGAGCCGCCACAGCCTCGGGGTTGTCGCG
>JALQTQ010000546.1 GCA_023263995.1 Akkermansiaceae bacterium
AATTAGTGGAATAAAAGGTCATAAATCTGTTGGAGGTTACCGTGCAAGTATATACAACGCAATGCCAATTGAAAGTATAAAAGCATTGATAAACGTAATGCAACAATTTGAAAAACAAATTTCATAAACTAAACAATCTTAATAAAATGAAAGTATTAGCAAACGACGGATTAGCCAAAAGCGGAATCGCTGCATTAGGGTTAAATGGTTTTGAAGTAGATTTAACAACCGTAGCACAAGATCAATTAGTAGATTACATAAATAAAAACGAAATTGATGTTTTATTGGTAAGAAGTGCTACACAAGTTAGAAAAGATATTATAGACAATTGCCCTTCATTAAAAATTATTGGTCGTGGTGGTGTTGGTATGGATAATATTGATGTAGCATATGCTCGTAGCAAAGGATTGCATGTAATTAATACACCAGCAGCCTCATCACATTCTGTAGCCGAATTGGTTTTTGCACATTTATTTGGAATGGCTCGTTTTTTACACGATTCTAACAGAAATATGCCTTTAGAAGGAGATTCAAAGTTTAAACAACTAAAAAAATCATACGCTAAAGGTATTGAGTTAAGAGGCAAAACTCTAGGATTAATTGGCTTTGGAAGAATTGGACAAGCAACAGCTAAAATTGCTTTAGGTT
>JALQTQ010000547.1 GCA_023263995.1 Akkermansiaceae bacterium
ACCTCGATCGCATGGATATTGAACGCGAGCGGGGTATCACGATTAAGAGTCAGGCCGTCCGCATGCCCTGGACGAAAGACGGCAAGACTTACGCGCTCAACATGATCGATACACCCGGGCACGTGGACTTTACCTATGAGGTCTCCCGGTCTCTGGCGGCCTGTGAAGGGGCGATTCTCTTGGTCGACGCTGCACAAGGGATCGAGGCTCAAACGCTCGCCAATTTGTATTTGGCGCTCGAGAACGACCTCACCATCATTCCTGTCCTCAACAAGATTGATCTGCCGGCGGCGGACCCCGAGCGCTATGCCGAAGAACTTGCTCAGCTCATCGGTGGGTCGCCCGAGGATGTTATGCGCGTGAGTGGAAAGACCGGTGAGGGAGTGGAGGCTCTCCTGGACCGCGTTGTTGAGGCCATTCCTGCCCCGACCGGTGACGCTGATGCACCCGCCCGAGCGCTGATTTTTGATTCCGTTTATGACGCCTACCGAGGTGTTGTCACCTACGTTCGGATGGTCGATGGCTCACTGTCTCCCCGGGAGCGCATCGAAATGATGTCAACCAGGGCTCAGCACGAACTCCTGGAAATTGGTGTGAGCTCACCAGAGCCCACACCCTCCCCGGGCCTGGGTGTCGGAGAAGTGGG
>JALQTQ010000548.1 GCA_023263995.1 Akkermansiaceae bacterium
CTTGATATTATTCATTCAACGAGAGATTTTCAAACTAGCTTTCATGGGGCACATGTTGCAATTAATGATGGAGTTGGTAATTTTCGATCCTTACCAAATTCCACTTTCCCCAACCGACCGGTATTCTTCAGTGGAAACAACGATACCTTATTTAAAGGCGTCCCAATTGATGCAGACAAGCTTGGTTGTCTTGATCTTATTTCTACGACTGATAGCTGGCAAGATGCAAACACCACAAGGAATTATCTGTTTTCAATCCTGAATACAGATTGCAATTATTAACATTAAGAAACTTGGTGCCCCATACCTGAGTCGAACAGGTACTCCCGAAGGAACGCGATTTTGAATCGCGCGCGTCTACCAATTCCGCCAATGGGGCACGGCGGTCATTGTAGCTGAGTTCAACATCTTTTAGAATTAGCACCTCCCATGAAAACAGAGAAATTCAATTACGATCTTCCAGAGCATCTCATTGCTCAGTATCCTTCCTCAAAAAGAACTAATTCAAAATTGCTTGTTGCCCTTGAATCTATTCAACATCAAGTTTTTAAAGATATTGGAAACCATTTAAACAAGGGAGATCTTTTAATATTAAATAAGACTTCTGTGATTCCAGCTCGATTATTCGGAGAGA
>JALQTQ010000549.1:0-251 GCA_023263995.1 Akkermansiaceae bacterium
ATCCGCGCGCGCATCTGGTGGATCAGGTCGAACATCTCGACCTCGTTCGAATAGGCGCTCTCGTCGACGCCATAAAGGCGCAGAGCTTTCGGCGTCGAGCCGCCCGACTGGTCGAGGGCGGCGATGAAACCGGCCCCTTTTTGCATCTGTTCGGTCTGTTTGGCGTTCGACATGGAATGATCCTCGAAACTGTCTTGGGTCATGGGCGTTTTCGGCCCGCTCTTCCCCCCGATAGCCGTTCGCGCGCAGGC
>JALQTQ010000549.1:261-633 GCA_023263995.1 Akkermansiaceae bacterium
AACGCTAACAGGGCAAAGGAAAAAGGCGGCCCGAAGGCCGCCCTTGCATCAGTTTTTCTCAAGCGCCGCGACGCCGGGAAGGGTTTTGCCCTCCATCCACTCAAGGAAGGCGCCCCCGGCGGTCGAGATATAGGTGAATTTCGCGCTTGCGCCCGCCTTGTTGAGCGCCGCGACCGTGTCACCTCCGCCTGCGACCGAGGTCAGCTTGCCCGCCTCGGTCAGATCGGCTGCTTTGGCGGCGGCGGCATTGGTGGCCGTATCAAAGGGCGCGATCTCGAAAGCCCCGAGCGGGCCGTTCCAGATCAGCGTTTTCGACGCCTCGAAGGTGCGCGCGATCTCGGCCACGGCCTCGGGACCAGCGTCCAGAATCAT
>JALQTQ010000054.1 GCA_023263995.1 Akkermansiaceae bacterium
GATTTCGTGGTGATCCACCACCACGGTATCCACCCCGATTTTCTTCAGGGTTGCGATGGTATCGTTGGAGACGGTTCCGCAATCAACCGAAATCAGAAGATCAGGCTGCCCGCATTGTTTCAGGCAGCGCTTCAGCCCGGCCTCGCTCAGACCGTAGCCCTCACTGCTGCGCCGTGGGATGAACGAATGAGGCTGCAGTCCGTAGGCCTCGAGGGTGGACCGGAGCACCGCGATGGAACTCACCCCATCAACATCGTAATCGCCGAAAATGCAGACCTTCTCCTGATGGTCGATGGCGCGAAAAATCCGCTCGACGGCCAAATCGACCTCAGGGATTTCGAAGGGATTGCTCAACTGAGCGAGCCGTGGGCGGAGGAACTGGTCCACACCATCCTTGTGCACCCCGCGCAGGGCCAACAATCGCCCGAGGATTGGGGGCATATCCGATGGAAGGAGACGCTCCCACCCATGAGGCGACTCGCGGAGAATCCACTGCACCTTGTGTTTCGTTTGACTCAAGGGAGACTAGGAGCCGCTTTGAGGAAACAAGGGATGAGGGAGCAACAGGTCAAGGGGGGAAACCCTCGTGCCAGAACGAGGCCCCGGGGCTGGTGCCGGGAGAGCTTTCAGATTTCGCGGTGATTTCATGGGGACACCATGGCAGCGGTTTGGAAAGGTCGCAAGCGAAAGCCCCCTTTCCGGGAAATTCAAGATCGTGCCTCGCCACAGTCCCCGGTATGATCTGGCATGAGATTCGCTCGGTGTGCGCTCGTCAGGGGACGCGGAGAATCCGCAGGTCCTTGCGGTGCCCGCACTCTCCTTCACCGCTTCGAGGGCCCGAAACGGACGGGCGATTTCGACCAACCCGAACCCGATCCACGGGCGACAAAATCATGACGCCCTTTGGTCTCACTCACGCTCTGGTCATCGTCACGATTATCTTGGTGACAGGGATTTGCGTGCAGCAGGGACGGCGCGGAGGCCTCTGGCCAAGGGCTTTCTTGGCTTTTTTGTGCCTGACGGTCTACCCACTCAATCAAATGACCCTTGGAACGCTCGACTTCGAACTCCCCCTCGAGAATATCCTGCCTTTTCACCTTTGTGATTTTGCGGCTCTCACGGCGGGCTTTGCCCTCTTGACCCGGCATTCTCTCCTGTGTGAGCTGACTTACTGCTGGGGGCTCGCCGGCACCCTGCAGGGCTTGATCACCCCCAACCTGCCCTACCCTTTTCCTCACCCGGTTTTTTGGAGTTTTTTCATTCATCACGGGGTCGTGGTGATCGTGGCCCTTTACCTGCCACTTGCGATGGGCTGGAAGCCCGGCCCTGGGGTGGTGCCCCGGGTTTTGCTCTGGAATCAGATCTATTTTTTCAGCGCGCTCGCCACCAACACCGCGCTCGGGACCAACTATGGATTCCTCTCGCGCAAGCCCGACTCAGCCACCTTGCTCGACCATCTTGGCGAGTGGCCGGTCTACCTCCTCTCACTTCAAGTGCTCGCCGCCGTCCTCATGACCCTCCTCCTTTTGCCCTTTCGAAAATCAATAAACATTTGGCGGTCATCCTGAATCGGAGTAAGTCAGGACCAATGAGCGATGTTGCCAAACCTCAAAAACGGAAACGCGTCAATGTGCGCCGACCCGATGTCATGACTCTCGTCCAGGAGGAGGTGGAGCGGCATTACCATTCCCCCATCGTGGAAAAACTTCGGGAGCGGAAGGGTTCGATCACCATCGGCAACACCACCATTCGACTCGCGGAGCAATTCGGCTTTTGTTACGGGGTCGAGCGCGCCATCGATCTGGCCTATGCCGCCCGACGGGTTTTTCCCGATCAGCGTATTTTTCTCATCGGGGAGATCATCCACAACCCCGAGGTCAACCGGCAACTGGCCGAAATGGAAATCATTTCCCTGCCTTGGAAGGAACTGAGTCCGGAGTATGACGAACTCACCGAGGATGATGTCGTGATTATCCCCGCCTTTGGCGCTCCCACCAACTTCCACGAAAAAATTGAAGCACAGGGCTGCCACATCATCGATACCACCTGTGGTGATGTCATGAAGGTCTGGCGCCGGGTCCGGACTTACGCGAAAGACGGATACACCTCCCTGATCCACGGCAAGCGGGGGCACGAGGAAACCCGCGCCACCGCCTCGCGCGCTACCGGTCCGGACGGCTCCGGACACTACCTCGTCGTGCTGACCCTGGAGGAGACCGACTACGTTTGCGATTTTATACGAAACGGGGGCGACGCCGCAGCCTTCTTGGAAAAATTTGAGAAGGCGCACTCGGACAATTTCGATCCCCACCTCCATCTCAAGGAAATCGGGGTGGCCAACCAGACCACAATGCTCAAAAGCGAAACCGAGGAGATCCAGCGGAGAATCCGTCAGGCCATCATCGATCGGGACGGAGACGACGGGAACTTTCAGATGTTCGACACCATCTGCGGGGCCACCCAAGAAAGGCAGGATGCCCTCTTTGACATGCTGAACAAGGCGATGGATGTTCTTCTGGTGGTTGGAGGATACAACAGCTCGAACACCACTCATCTGGTCGAGATCGGCAACGAAAAGCTCCCCACCTACTTCATCCGAAAGGCTTCCTGCCTCGAATCCCTCGAAACAGTGGTCCATTTTGACCTCGAAAAGAACAACGAAGTCGCCGCTCCCAATGTGCTCGCCGGCTTCGATGAGAAACCGGCCACTATCGGGATCACCGCCGGTGCCTCCTGTCCGGCCAACCTCATCGAGGAAACGATCATCCGCGTCCTCGCTCTGCGGGGGATCTCACGCGAGGAGATCGAGCGGGCTTAGCTCAAGGCGATCAAGCCGGGAAAAACCATTGCAGCCAGACGCCCAAACCAAAATTGCGATTCCCTTTGGGCAGTTGGAAATCGCTTGAAAGGAGATCGGGAAACATCGCCCGCTCGATGGGACTGACGCCGGAGGGATCCTTTTGCTTGGCTTGCCTGAAACCCGGGATCACCTCACCCGACGCCACCTTGTCACCATCGCAACGTATCCCCGGGTCCTCCCTGGCAACCGACTTGCAAATTTGGCTTGTGCCATTAAACGGGGGTCCCCTCCATTTTCGCTTCAAACTCAAGAAACGACAAGAAAAGCCCCGCCCAATCGTCCTCATGAAAATCATTGTCTTGCTCCTCCTCGCTCTTCCCCTTGCTGCCAAGCCGACCCTGTGGATCATCGGGGACTCCACCGTGCGCAACAACACCCGGGGGCAGCAAGGCTGGGGCGACCCTCTCATCGGGTTGTTCGATTCCGAAAAGATCACCGTGATCAACAAGGCCATCGGGGGGCGCAGCAGTCGCTCTTTTCTCACTGAAGGGCGATGGGATGAAATCCTTCCCCAACTCAAAAGGGAGGACTATGTCCTCATGCAATTCGGGCACAATGATGGCGGGAAGATGTTTGAAGGCAATCGTCCGCGCGCGAGCATCAAGGGAAATAACAATGAATCGATCACCGGCACCGTCGAGATCACCGGGAAAGAAGAAACAGTCCGCTCCTTCGGATGGTATCTCCGTCACTACTGTCAGAGCGCGAAAGAGAAAGGGGCCAGTCCCATCGTCTGCTCCCTCATCCCTCGAAACATCCGCGATCGCACGGGCGTGATTCAACCCGATACCGGATCCTATGCGCTTTGGGCCGAATCGGCCGCCAAGCAAACCCACTCGTCCTTTATTCCTCTCAATCGACTTCTTTGCCGCCACTATCAGACCCTGAGCAAAGATCAGGTGGATGCCATTTTCTGCGGGACCGACCACACCCATACCAGCCCACTCGGGGCACGGTTCCACGCTCAGGTGGTTGCCGATGCCATTCGCGCTCTTGAGAACAGTGAGCTCGCTGCCTTTCTGAATACTCCACCGGTTTCCCTCTCTCTTCCTGACGGGAATCACTCCCTGCTTCGCTCCCAAATTTACCAGAACGATCTGAAATTCGGCTGGCTCGACCCTGCCGCCCGCACTTTTATCGCCAATCTCCCGGAAGGAAATTACCAAGTCACTCTCAAATTCACCTCGCCCGAGGCCGCTGCCAAGGCTTGGGTCAAATCGGAATCCCGTCGCCTCATGATCAGCCCGGGGCCGGTCTCCGAGCGTTCCACCCGGAGCTTTGCAGTCAACCTTCGCACTCCACGAATCGCAGACGCGCAAGAAGTCCGCCTCCGCCGGGCCAGCGACCGATTCTCCCCAGACTGGGATCAGCGGCTCTCCCTCGAGTTTTTCCCCGGCACAGACGAACTCTCATCGATCGAAGTCAAACCTGCTCCGGCAGTGACCACGATCTACCTCGCTGGTGACTCCACGGTCACCAACCAGCCCGAAGCTCCCTATGCCGGATGGGGGCAGATGCTCTCCGCCTTTTTCACTCCCGAGATCGCGATTGCCAACCACGCCGAGTCCGGACGAGCCCTCTTCAGCTTCCGGGGAGAACGGCGACTCGAAAAAATCTTCTCCACCATTCGACCGGGCGACTATCTCTTCCTGCAATTTGGCCACAACGATCAGAAAGACAAACGTGACGGAGCGGGAGCCTTCACTTCATACAAGCGTGACCTCGAAAGCTACCTTGAAGAAATCCGGAGAATGAAGGCTCATCCCGTTCTGATCACCCCGATGGAAAGACGTCGCTGGCAGGATGGTCAACCACAACAAACCCTCACCGACTACGCTGCCGCCGTCCGACAGGTGGGAAAAGAGCACGGAGTTCCCGTCCTTGATCTCCATGCGATGAGCCTGAAGCTTTATCGGGCTTTGGGACCGGCGAATTCCAAGAAGGCCTTCGTCCACTTCCCTGCCGGAACCTTTCCCGGTCAAGCCCGGGACCTGGCGGACGACACTCACCACTCAAACTATGGTGCCTACCAACTGGCCCGATGCCTCGTTCAGGAGATTCGCGAAAAACTTCCCGACCTGACCCGCAAACTGAGACGGCCCGACCTCTCCTTTGATCCCTCCACGCCTGACGCGTTCCATGAGGTCGCCATTCCCAACAGCCCCGGTCTCGGCAAGAAGCCGGAGGGTGATTGATTCCAAACCTTCACCATTCCCTACACGAAGTGCCACCCTGACGGATGGATCAACTTGTCTTTTTTGAGGCAATTCACGCCCAGTGCAAACCAGGCCACCATCGACAGGAGGCCTCCCACCGGTGTGGTCGGCCCCAGCCACGATAGCCCATCGAGAGGACGCGTGATTTTTCCGGAGTCAAAGCAGTCTGCCATTTTTCTTTTTCTCTCCGTCTCTCCCCATTCCGCCACCGCAGCGAACGTGGGAACCAAATGGCCCGAATGCTTCACTCGATTGCAGGCCACTGCTTCATTTGTAAAGTCGGGGTCGGCCCGCACTTCTCGGGACAGGTTACCCAACCATTCCGCCAATTTCTTCTCCTCGCAGCAAAACTTGCCCCGACCCTTTTCCGGCCTTACAGAGTCGCTGTGACCCGACTGGATCCATACACCCTACGCCCCCGATTCCCTATCCTTCACCAGAAGATCAACGGAAGGCCGCTCGTCTACTTCGACAATGCCGCCACCACCCAGAAACCCCTCGCGGTCCTCGATGCCTCCCGGAATTACTACGAAACGATCAATTCCAACATCCACCGCGGCGTTCATCGACTCTCGCAGGCCGCCACCGCCGCCCACGAGGCCGCCCGCACCACAATCGCCCGACACCTCAACGCCACCCGCGACGAGGAGATCATCTTCACCGGCGGCACCACCGACTCGATCAATCTCGTGGCCTCCGCCCTCGGTCGCTCCTCCCGATTTAAGGAAGGCGATGAAATAATCGTCTCGGGACTCGAGCACCACTCCAACACCGTGCCCTGGCAGATGCTCTGCGAACGCCTTGGCCTCACCCTCAAGGTCATTCCCGTCCTCGACAATGGAAAGCTCGACCTCGCAGCTTACCAAAACCTCCTCTCGGAACGAACCCGATTGGTCGCCGTCAACCATGTCTCGAACGCCTTCGGAACGGTCAATGAAGTCGTTCACATTTGCGCCCGGGCCCGTGCGGTCGGCGCCCTGACTCTCGTCGATGGCGCACAGTCCATTCCCCATTTTAAGATTGATGTGCAATTGCTTGGTTGCGATTTCTATGCCTTTTCTGGTCACAAGGTTTACGGTCCGACGGGGGTGGGAATCTTGTTCGGAAGGTACGATCTTCTTTGTGAACTTCCACCATGGCGGGGAGGAGGCGAGATGATCAAGGAAGTCAGCTTTGAGAAGACGACCTACAACGATCCCCCGTTTAAATACGAAGCCGGCACACCCAACATCGAGGGCGGCATTGCCCTCGCAGCCGCGATCGACTTTGTGAATGAACTGGGCCTCGACAGGGTCGCGGCTCACGAAGATGCCCTCATCCGGCGGGCTGCCGACCTGCTGGGTGAGCTCGACGGGATCACTCTTTACGGCCCGAGCGAACGCACCGGAGCGCTCTCGTTCAACTTTGAGGGCATCCATCACTACGACCTTGGCACCCTACTCGACCAAATGGGCTTCGCCCTGCGGACCGGACACCATTGCTGCCAACCTTTGATGGCCCGTTTCGGCATGACCGGCACGCTCAGGGCCTCTTTTGCGGCCTACAACACCTTGGAAGAAGTGGAGAACCTCGCCACCGCTCTCAAGAAAGCTCTCATGATGTTGCGCTGAAATCTTTGCCTTTCATCCCGATCGCCCTTACTTCTTTGGCGTGACCATTAACGAGAAGCAACAGGAACTCCTCGACGAACTCAATCTCTTCCAGGATTGGACCGAACGATACGAATACGTGATCGGGCTGGGCAAGAAGCTCCGACCCATGGACGAGAGTCTCCACACTCCGGATCGTCTGATCAAAGGTTGTCAGTCCCAAGTCTGGCTTGATGCGGGCGTGCAGGACGGGAAAATGACCTACCTCGCTGACTCCGACTCCGTAATCACCAAAGGCATGATTGCTCTTTTTGTCCGGGTTCTTGATGGGGAGAGACCCGACGACGTGCTCAGTGCCGACCTGTCGTTCATTGATCAAACCGGCCTCAAAGAGCATCTTGCGCCGACCCGCGCCAACGCCCTCACGCTCATGGCGGCCCAGATGAAGAAAGGAGCGCTCGAGGCCAGCCAGGCACGATCATGAGGCTGCCACTCGGCCCGACCGAGATCGTTCTTTTGCCGGACCGGGCCGTTTTTCTGCCCCAGTCCCGCGTGCTGGTCGTTGCGGACCTTCACCTCGGTAAATCCGCCACCTTCCGCACCCGAGGTCTCCCGGTGCCCGAGGGCACGACGAAGGACGATCTCGCCCGACTCTCGGCTCTGCTCCGCCAAACTCGAGCCGAGACTCTGGTGGTGGCCGGCGATCTGATTCACGCTCGGGACGGACTCACCGAGTCTCTGGTCGACAACTTTCGGATTTGGCTCGAAAGTCACCCCGTCCACGTGATTCTCACCGAAGGCAATCACGATCGAGGTAGCGGGTCCATCACGACCAAGTTTCCCATCGAAACCTGCGATCATTTCAAGCTCGGTGGTCTTGTCATTGCCCATGATCCCGATGACCTCTCGGCAGATGAGCCGGGAATCGCGGGTCATCTGCATCCCGGGATCCGGATCCGAGAGTCCCGGCTCTCTTCCCTCCGCCTCCCGGCTTTTCACCTTCGCCCGTCGCATCACCTCATCCTTCCCGCTTTTTCTCGCTTTACCGGATTGAAAATGATCGATCCCTCGCCCTCCGACCGTTTTTTTGTTTCCCTCGACGAAGCTGTCGTGGAAATCCCCCTCTCCCTCACTCGTTCCGCCCTTTGACCAGTCTCATGAAATCTTTGGTGTTTTTCCTTTGCTCCACGCTTCTCGCGGCCGCCACCGATTGGCCGCAATGGCGAGGACCGGACAGAAACAATCACGCCCCGGAAGGCACCGCCGCCCCGCTGACTTGGTCCGCAACGGAAAATGTCCGCTGGAAGACCGCCATCCCGGGCCGGGGGCACTCGACTCCGATCATCGTGGGCCCGAAAATTTACCTGACCACCGCCGAAGAAAAAAAAGGCACGCAATCCCTGCTCTGCCTGGATCGCGCAACCGGGGAAATCCTCTGGAACCAAACCATCCATCAAGGCGGATTCCCCGAAAACCTGCATCGCGAGAACTCTCCGGCGTCGGCAACCCCGCAGTGGGACGGAAAACACGTTCTCACCACCTTCGAAAACGAGGGCAAGATCAAGGTCACGGCGGTTCGAGCCGATGGGAAAATCACGTGGAGCAAAACGATCGGGCCCTACCGTCCTTCCTACCCCTTCGGTTACGGCTCCACTCCGGTCCTTTTCAAAGACCTCCTCATCGTGGTGGTGGGCACGGAGCAGGGGGGCTTCCTCAGCGCCATCAAGATCACCAATGGTGAAGAAGTCTGGCGCACTCCGCGAGCCGGGCACGACTACTGGGCCACCCCGGTGGTCGCTACGGTGGCGGGGAAAGAACAGCTTCTCATCTCGGGCATCAACAAGTTCTCCAGCTACCATCCAAACAGCGGGAAACTCAACTGGGAAACGCTCGCCGGTGCCAAGTCGATGTGCGGCACCATCGTCTGGACCGACAACCTGATCTTCGGGAGTGGTGGTTTCCCCGAAAAGGAGACCGCCGGGATCAAGGCTGACGGCTCTGGAACGGTGGTCTGGAAAAACACCGTGAATTGCTACGAACAATCCCTGCTTGCTCACAATGGACACGTCTACGCCGTGGCAGACGATGGACGAGCCCATTGCTGGGAGGCTGCCACCGGAGAGCAAAAATGGAGCGAAAAGATCGGCCGCCGTGGCGTCATGGCTTCCCCCCTCGCGGTCGGCAATCACATCTATGCCACCCTCAAGGGCGGTACAACCATCGTTTTCAAAGCCACCGGAAACAGCTTCGAAAAGGTCGCAGAAAACCAACTCGGCACCGACACCTACGCCACCCCCGTGGCTCTCGACAACCAACTCTTTCTCCGCATCGGCCAAAGCGAGCGCGGGATCCGACAGGAATTTCTCTACTGCCTGGAAGCAAAAGCGAAGTAACTCCCGCGCTCCCTGCTCAATTCTCCCTTTCGAGCCAATCCAACATCGCTTCGGCAAATTTGGCCGAGATTCCTGGCAGCTCGGCAATGCGCTCCGGCGTGGCCCCTTTGATGCGGGCCACCGACCCAAATCGCTTGAGAAGCGCCTTTTTCTTCGCCGGTGACATGCCCGGGCAGTCGTCGAGCAGACTTTCCTTCACCCGCTTGCGCAGCAGAAGCTCGTTGTATCCATTGGCAAAGCGGTGCGCCTCATCGCGAATCCGCTGCATCAATTTCAAGGCTCCTCGATCATGCGGGATGACCACCGGGTCAGACTCGCCGGGAAAGAAAATCTCTTCCCGTTGCTTGGCCAAGCCCACGATCGGCAAGCCGGAGAGGCCAAGACGCTGCAATTCCGCCACCGAGACACTGAGCTGTCCCTTTCCGCCATCCACGATCACGAGATCCGGCAGGGTGATCGGACTCTTCCCTTCGGACGCAAGTCGACGTAGCATCTCGACGTGGCTTTCCTGCGAGACTTCGGCCACTTCGGGATTGGCGCGCAAGTTTTCCTGTAAAATACGCCCGTATCGCCGTCGCACGACCTCCGCCATACTCGCGAAGTCGTCCTGCCCCTCGACCGTTCGGATACGGTAACGACGGTAGCTTTGATTGTCCGGCAAGCCATTCTTGAAACGCACCATCGAAGCCACAATGTGGGTCGAAGAGATATTGGAAATGTCGAAGCATTCCATGATTTCCGGAGGACCGTCGAGCGACAGCCAATCGGCCAACTCTGCCAAATCTTCCTTTGGTTGGACCGTGGTAGGGACCCCACGCCCGCGCGCAAACTGACGAGTGGGGCTGAGGGCCCGTTCCATGTTGTGGATCACATCGCGAAGCCGGGCCGCCTTCTCAAAATCGAGCTTGATCGCAGCTTGCTCCATTTCCACCTTGAGGCTCTTGAGCCGCTCGCGCTTCCCCTTCCCCGACAGTAACTCACACGCTTGCTCGAGCTGCCCCAGATAGCTCTCGCGGTCCACTTTGGCCACGCAAGGCGCCATGCAATTACGAATCACGTCGGCATTGCAGTGTTTGTAGTCCTGCTCGCCGGGACTGCGGGGACGGCAACTGCGGAGGCCAAATTCCTTGTTCAACCAGGCCACAGTGGCCCGCACCGCTCCGGAATGGGCAAAAGGCCCAAAATAACGAGCTCCATCGTTTTTCCGCAAGCGCGTGGTGACAAACTTCGGCCAGGGATCATCGAAGTTCACCTTGACCAAAAGGAAGCGCTTGTCGTCCCGAAAACTGACATTGTAGCGCGGCCGGTATTGCTTGATCAACTTTCCCTCGAGCAACAGCGCCTCCTGCTCGTTGCGTACCTCATGGACCTCGAAATCATGGATGGAATCAATCAAGGCCCGCGTCTTGCGATCGGCCCGCGTCTTGCCCGACGGCATGAAATAAGCACTCAGCCGCTTCCGCAAATCACGCGCCTTTCCCACGTAAATAATGGACCCCAAACGATCCTTGTGGAGATAGACACCCGGCTTGTGGGAGACCTCCGCAAGACGGGCCCGGAGTGATGGCAGGTCGGACATATGCTGGAAGATCTCTTCCGGTTCATCCGTAACCGAACGCAAGAGGAAAGGCAAACGGTCAATGACGGCGGGTTTTCCCGCACTTGCGCCTGAATCATTCCTTGTTAGAGTCCGTCCAACCCTCTCAATGAAGATTCCAGCTTTCATCGCGTTCTTCCTGACGCTTTTTCCCGGTCTGGCCATGGCGCAGGAAAACGATCCCGGTCTCCCCAAGGAGATCACCCTCGTCGACATCCTCCAGAAAGGCGGCTGGGTGATGGGCGGACTGGTCGTTCTCTCCCTTTTCACGGTCATCCTTATCCTGCTCTACTTCCTGACCATGCGCCGCAGCACGGTGGTTTCCAACCGCTTCATGAATGCCTCGGAGGCCATGATTCGCAAGCGCGACTACCTCGGCCTCATCGCCTACTGCCACCGCCGCAGTGAGGCCATCGCCCGTGTGACACAGAAAACCCTCGATTTTCTTACCAAAAATCCTAACGCCAGCCACCCCGAAATCCGCGAAGTGGCCGAAGCCGAAGGCAACCGGCAGGCCGGCATTCTGAACCAGCGCATCAGCTACCTTGCCGACATTGGTGGCATCGCCCCCATGGTCGGACTGCTCGGCACCGTCATCGGGATGATCAAGTCCTTCATGGACATCGCCAACGGCAACATTGAAGGTGCAAAGCAACTGGAGCTCGCCGAAGGGGTCTGGGAAGCCCTCACCACCACCGCCGCCGGCCTCGTCATCAGCATCTTTGCGATGACCTTCTACTCTTTCTTCCGGGGACGGGTCCAACGCCACACCGCCGAACTGGAAGCAGCAGGCACCCACATCCTCGCCCTCGTCGGAGCCCAACTTCATCAGGCCCAACGCGAACAGCCAGACCTGCGCTCGCCCGCCCGCGATGAATTCCCCATGCGTGACCTCTGAGCCCCTCCCACCATGCGTATTCGCGATACCACTCCCCCGCCCGTCGGCTTCCAGCTGGCGCCGATGATTGATATCGTCTTTCTCCTCCTCATCTTCTTCCTCGTCACCTACCAGATCACCGAACAGGAAAAGGATCTCAACATCGCCCTCCCATCAACCAGTGAAGGGTCGCAGGAAGCCCGGGTGGCCAACAAAATCGTCATCAACCTTTCCAAGGACAATGTGATCACCATCAGCGGCCAGGTCTTCACTCGCGAGGAACTCCGCAAAACCCTCGATCGCATCGTGGAGATGGCCGAGCTATCCGGCAAGGGCGGCGCCGACCGCCAACCGATCCGGATCCGTGTCGACCGCGAAACCCCCTCCGAAGACCTCCTGCAACTTGTCGATGAGATCCGACGAGCCGGCATCTGGAACATCGACTTCGCCACCCGCATGCCCCAGCCCCGCTGATCCTCACCATGAAGACATCAGCTCTCCTTCTTGTCCTGACCCTCTCCCTCCCCACTTTCGCCCAAGACCGCGGGGACGCCCCGACGGACACCCCCCTCACCATCGACCCCGCCCGCGATCTCTTCGACCTCGCCACCCTGAACTACAACAGCGCGCGCGACGAAAAAGATCCCGAGAAACAGAAACGGGCCTACCTGGGTGCCGCCAAGGCCTTCGACAAATTCCTACGCCAATTTCCCCTCGACCCAAAGGCTCTCGAAGCTTGGTATTTCCTCGGCATGTCTTACCGCAACCTCGGCGAAGACAAAGCCAGCCGAACTTGCTTCGAGACCGCGGCCACCCGATGGCAGACCGGCAAATACGTCGAAGCCTCCGCCCTCTTCCTCGCCTCCGATGACTACCGAACCGAGAACTGGCGCAGCGCTGCCCAGTGGTTCAAGGTCGTCGCAGAAACCACCGACAACAACACAATCAAACACCAGTCGCTCTACCGCCGTTTCCTCTGCTTCCACAAACTCGAAGACCAGGGGAGCATGATCCTGGCCCTCAAGGCCGTAATCGAGGACAAAGGCAGCCCTTACACCGAAACCGCCCGCCTCGCCCTCGCTCGCCTCTACCGCGACACCTCCAGCCCCCGCGAAGCGCACGAACAATTCGCCCGCCTCGCCGATTCGAAGGACCCAAAAATTCGGGCCGAAGCAACCCTCCAGGCCGCCCTCACCGCCCAAACTCTCGGAGACAAGAAACTCTCCAAAACCTGGTTCCGTAAAACCCTCGGCGAAAAAGAACTCAAGGACCTCAACGGCAAAACCCAACTCGCTCTGATGAACTTTCATTATCAGGACCAGGAATGGCCCGAGGTCATCGAAGCCTACCAGGCCGGACGCTTTGAGCTCGATCAGAAGAGCCACCTCCAGATGCTCATCATCGCGGCCAAAGCCTACGACGCTCTCGGCAAGAAGGAGGAAGTCGACCAACTCTATGCCGAAATTTCCCGACTCTCTCCCGGATCGGCCACTTCCTTCGAAGCGGCCTACCGCGTCCTCGTGACCGAGCACGAAAAGGAAAACCCCAACTTTCCCCGCACCGCCGAAACCTTCCTCAAAACCTACGCCGGAGAAAAAAGCGACGCCCCCAAGATCCACTCTGCCCGACTCCTCCTCGCCGAGCACTACTATGCCGCCCAAAAGTACGAAGCGGCCCTCGACCACTATCGCCTTCTCGACCTCACCAAGGTCGACCCTTCCAACGCTCTCGGCGTCCGTTACCACGTTGCCAAAACCCAGCTCGCCCTCAAAAACGAAAAGGGAGCTCTCGCTGCCATCGAAGCTTTCATCAAAAGCTTCCCCGACGCCAAACAAAGTATCCAACTGCGCCTCGACCGCGCCGCGCTTCTCGCTCCACTGGGACGTGAAACCGAGGCCATCAACGATTATCAGGCCATTCTCAAAAATACCACCGACCAAAAACTCAAACAGACCCTCACCCTGCGCCTCGCCGCCATCTACCAAGAAGAAGAAGACTGGCCCAACTTCGCCCTCACCCAGCAAAAGATCCTCCAGTTCCCGGACCTCGACGGCAAAACTGCCGCCGCCGCCCACTTCTGGCTCGGTTGGAACGAATTGCGGCTCAAAAAAACGACCGAAGCCATTCCCTTCCTCCGCAAGGCCCGCACCCTCGACCCCAAAACTTTCACCGCCAAGGTCGGTCCCCTGCTGATCAAGGAGGCTTTTGCCCAGGAAGACCTCGGAATACTGGAAACGGAAATCACTCTGCTGCAAAAGGAATCTCCGGAAACCAAAATCTCTCCCGACATCCTTCGCTGGCTCGGTGCCAAGTTGGTCAAAGACGGCCACGCCGCCCGAGGCTGGCCCTTCCTCCGGCAGGGCCTCACCGACCCCGCCTCCGAAAACTCCCCACTCGTCTGGAAACTCTACGCCCAATCCTCACTCACCCTCGCAAAACACCGCGAAGCCCTGATCGCTTCCGAAAAACTCCTCTCGCTCGAGAAAAACGCCTACCGCAAGGCCGAGGCCCTCGCCTTCAAAGCCCGCTCCCACATCGGACTCAAGCAATTCAACGAAGCACGCCAAGCCACCGCCAAGGCCCTCGACTTCCGCCCCCAAGGCGACCTCAACATCCGCCTCCGCCTCCTCGCCGGCGACATCGATATCGCGGATGGGAAACCCGGCGAAGCCATCCGACACTACATCATCGTGGAAAGCACCTACGCGCAAACCCCGGCCGACAAGAAGGAGGCCCGTGAAAAAGTCATCTCCACCCTCAAGGCCATCGGCACTCCCAAAGCCCTCGAGATGCTCAAGGACTACCAATAAGTCACCAAGAGGCGCGGCCTCCATTCCCTGATCACAAAGCAGAGCGCGCTCAAGAAGTTCCACGCTGTTTTCACAAACCGGAAAATACCTCCAGCTCCGGACGCCCATTCAATTGAGCTGTTCAAAAGTTCATGTTAGATCTCACAATCTTGACGCCCTCAAAAAAAAGTGTTCTAATGAACACGCTTTGAGCGTCCTGCAAATCGAACAGCTTCGGCAGCAGCTCCGGGAAAAATTCCCGGCGGCCCACCGGACTCCTATTCCAGCTCCCACCGAAGAATCAGTGTCGGGAGCCCTCGAGTTTGCCGCCGGGCAGCTCAGCGAAATCATCTCGCCCCATCCTTCTGCCGGAGCTTCCCTCGTTCTCCGCGAACTCCTCGACCAAAAGCGCGACCTTCCCCTCGTGCTAATCGACGGAAAGGATAGCTTCGACCCCGCCTCCTACGGCAACTCCCGCTGCCAACACCTCATCTGGCTCCGCTGCCCGGGCACCCGGGAGGCCCTTCATTGCGCCGACCTCCTGCTCGGCGACGGCAACCTCCCGCTCGTCCTCCTCGACCTCCACCTCACCTCCGAACGCGAACTCCGCCAAACCCCATCCGCCTCTTGGCATCGGCTCAAAATCCAAGCCCGCGAGTCCGGAGCTGCCCTCGTCACTCTGACCCCGAGGCCCCTCGTCCCCAATCCGCACCGTCGCTTCACCCTCTCCGGTCGCTTCTCCCTGGCACACTTCGAAGTCACCCCGCCCCTGCTCTCGCTCACCCTCGCAGCCAACCATTGTCTCGCCGGAAAAGCATGAATTACGCCGCCCTCCATTTCCCCGACCTCGCCCTCAATACCCTCCTGCTCCGAGATGGCTCCCCGACCGACCAACCGGCTGCCCTCCTCTCCCCGGGCGAACGCAAAAAATCCCGCCTCACCGCCGTCAACGACGCTGCCCGGGCGTTCTCTCTCCACCCCGGCCTGCCCACCACCCGGGCACTCGCGCGCTGTCCCGACCTCCTCCTCCTCGATCCCGATCCCGCCGCCAGCCAATCCGCCCGAAACGAAACCCTGGCTTGGGTCGATGCCCTCGTCCCCGATTTCGAGGTAACCACTCCTGAAACCTACCTTCTCGATCTCTCGACGCTCCTTCTTGATTCCATCGATGACTGGCTCGTCCATACGAGGGAATCCTCCCGCAGCCTGGCTCTCCCGCTCCACACCGGTCTCGGTCCCACCCCAGATCTGGCCCACCTCGACGCCCTCACCCCCAACCACGAAGGCCCGCTCGCCCTCCCACTGGATGATCTCGCCCGCAGCCAGATCTTTCCTCTGCCTCACCAGCAGATTCTCCAACTCTGGGGTCTCCGCACCTTGGGCGATCTCGCCCAACTTCCCCGTCAGGGGCTCGCCGAACGACTCGGTCCAGAACTCGCCACCCTCCACGATATCGCCCACCAGAAAAGACATCGCCTCCTCACCCTCCACCGCGCCCCCGAGCACTACCAGGCTGAACACCACTTTACCCCCCCCGTGGACAGCCATGAACCCCTCCTTTTCATGGCCAAACGTCTCCTCCACACCCTCTGTAACCGCCTTCGCCACCACCACCACGCCGCCGCCTCCCACCACCTCCATCTCGCTTTCGATAATGGCGCAGCC
>JALQTQ010000550.1:0-248 GCA_023263995.1 Akkermansiaceae bacterium
GTCTTGTTCTCTTCATCATAACGGCGAATAACTCATTGTGAGGTCTCCTGCGATACGACAAAACTCTGGACCCCGGATCAGTCTTATCGGCTCCACTCAACCCTCGTAAAATTGCTGATGGTCAATTTGTTTTGCCAGAAAGGTGGTGGAGGCCGAAGTTTGGCGCTGTCCATGGGGTAGAAAGGGAAGTGTTGGAAATGATTTCCCGACTCCGGGCGAAACCTGATATCTGATGAAAGAGCGGGGAA
>JALQTQ010000550.1:258-623 GCA_023263995.1 Akkermansiaceae bacterium
TGGTTGGGTTGATCGTCACTTTCCGGGTTTTTTTTCAAGGTCATTTCTTCTGCCGCGCCAGCAGGGCGATCAAGCTAGGAGTTTGCCGGACTGGAATCGAGCGAATTTCCGATTTTGACGATCAAGTCGGCTTGGGTGTGCGATGGCTCTTATGAAACTTCCTCGCCGACCGGGGTCAAGGTGAAACCAAGTTGCTCGGCTTGGCGGCGCAAATAGCGCTCTTTGCGGGCGCGGGCCAGCTCGGGGTTGCCCAATCGCGTCGGATCGTATCGGCGACGGTGTTTGACCATCGCCCAGAGGATGCGGGCCAGCTTGTGGGCAGCGGCGGTGACCGCCGCCTTGGTCCCGAGCCTGGACTTCAGCCT
>JALQTQ010000551.1 GCA_023263995.1 Akkermansiaceae bacterium
ATGATCTAGAGGTCTTCAGCTGGATGAGGCTGGATGCGCCCGAAGGTGCCAAATGTGTCGAGGCTCAGATCATGGACTTTGCGGACGATGTCGCCTATTCGGTTCACGATTTTGAGGACGCAATTGTTGAGGGATTCATCGACCCAGCTGTAATTTCAGACCCCGCTTCAGCCGAGGGTCTAATCGCGGAGGTTGGCAAGTGGTCAGGCGGAATGCTGGCTAAGGTTCAGCTCGAGGAGGCCTTTTCGCTACTGCAACAATCAAGCTATTGGCTCAAAGAGTTTGATGGTAGCCCCAGAGCATTGGCGCAGCTCAAGAATCTAACAAGCGATCTAATTGGCTCATTTGTCTCAAGAACCTGCGAGTCAATACTTGAAAACGCATCACGATCATCAATAACGCGCTATCGCGCGGGAGTGATTATCCCTTCCAAGGTTCGTAGCGAGATTGCCGTCTTGAAAGGAATTGTTGCCTCTCAGGTGATGACTAGTGACGATAGGCAGGGTTATTACGAGGACCAGCGCAATCTTCTGATAGAACTCTCGGATTCACTTCTCGCATCGGGCGAGAGGCATCTCGATTCTGTTTCCCTTGCGGCATGGAGCGCCGCCCAAT
>JALQTQ010000552.1 GCA_023263995.1 Akkermansiaceae bacterium
CCGTGGTCTCGAAAATCGCCGCCAAGCCCATTTTGGTCATGCCCTTGAAGGCGTGTGGCGCAGCCGCGGCTTGGATGGCGTCTGCGGCGACTTTGACACCGCCATCGGTGCCGTTTTTGAAGCCCACGGGGCAAGACAGGCCGCTGGCGAGTTGGCGGTGGGTTTGGCTCTCGGTCGTGCGCGCGCCGATGGCACCCCAGCTGACCAAGTCGCTGATGAACTGCGGCGAGAGCAAGTCCAGAAATTCGGTGGCCACGGGCAAGCCCAATGCGGTGACCTCCAGCAACAGTTGGCGCGCCATCGCCAAGCCTTCGTTGATGGCGTAGCTGCCATCAAGGTGGGGGTCGTTGATGTAGCCCTTCCAGCCCACGGTGGTGCGGGGTTTTTCGAAATACACGCGCATGAGGATGATCAGGTCTTGGGCGTGGTTCTGGGCCTCGACCTGGAGCTGGCGGGCATAGTCCATGGCCTGTTCGTGGTCATGAATCGAGCACGGGCCGACCACCACGACCAAGCGGTCATCGTCGCCGCGCAAGACGCTGGCCACCGCATCGCGGCCAGCTTGCACCACGGCTTCTTGCGCCGCTGAGGCGGGGTATTGTTCCAAC
>JALQTQ010000553.1 GCA_023263995.1 Akkermansiaceae bacterium
CACGATGGGGACGTTGCTGAGGCCGCCGGACATGTAGCGACAACAGGCCGCGTTGTTGACCAGTTGGTCAAAGGCCACCGAGTGGAAGGACCAGAACATCAGCTCCATCACAGGGCGGATTCCGAGCATCGACGCACCGATGCCCATTCCAATAAAGCCGGCTTCGGAGATCGGGGTGTCGACGATTCGTTTGTCGCCCCACTTTTCCCAGAGGCCGCGGGTGACCTTGTAGGCTCCGTTGTATTGGGCGACTTCCTCGCCCATCAGGACGACATTTTCATCGCGGGCCAGTTCTTCGTCGAAGGCTTCGTTGAGGGCGTCGCGGTATTCGATTTCGCGCATGGTTTTAAAGGGTGGGGGTGAAATTAATCGTTGAAGAAATGGCGCCCGATGGTGGAGGCCTCGGTTTTGTTGTCGGTCTCCCAATAAACATCTTTGGTGATGTCCTCGATGGCTGGGGGAGCCGATTCATCGGCAAACTTGACGGCGGCGTCGGCTTCCTGTTTGGCCTCCTTGCTCATAGCCGCGGCCTCCTCTTCGGTGAAGAGTTCCTCGGCGATCAGGCGTTGCTGCCAGAGGTTGATGGGGTC
>JALQTQ010000554.1 GCA_023263995.1 Akkermansiaceae bacterium
CTTGCGGTAGACCGTGACAGCGAGCAGGTCGCCGTCGATCATCACCGCCCAGTAGCGTGAGGGGTAGCCATCGGGTTTCAGGTAGCGGGTGACTTCGATTTTCATTTGTTCCAGCCCTCGCGTCGGGCGCGGGTTTTGACTGAGTTTGGCGACAGGGCGAACTTCTCAGCCGTCTGCTTGATGCTCCGACAGTCCTTCCAGAAGGCATGAACTTCCGTCCAGAAGTCCTCTCCGTGGCCGGGGTTGCCGACCTTGGCGGTGGACTTCTTCGGTGCCGGGGCTTCCGCGGGCGGTGAGCTGGCCTCAGCGGCCTCGGCGAAGGCGTCGAAGCGTCCCGCCGGGCGAGCGGGCTCCGGGGCCTTGAGCGGCACGACGTTCGCCGTGCTGGTGAGGTTTCCTTCAGCAAGGATCTCAGTGACGATCTCCCTAATCAACGGGACCGGGATCTCGGTGATGGTGAAGACCAGTCCGTTGAGGCTCTTGCGGCCGAGGGTTTCTTTCAGGAACTTGAGAGCCGCTCCGCGGGTGCGTCCTTGGTAGCGGCCTTCAAACAGGGTGGTATCCTTGTCCTCGCAGACGATCCAGT
>JALQTQ010000555.1 GCA_023263995.1 Akkermansiaceae bacterium
ATGCCGATCCTCGCCTGCATCCCGCAAGCGGTGAAGGCGCTGCAAGACCTCGGCATGCACCGCAAGGTCCAGCTCATCGTCTCGGGCGGCATCCGCACCGGCGCCGATGTGGCCAAGGCCATGGCGCTTGGCGCCGATGCGGTGGCCATCGGCACCGCGGCCCTTGTCGCGCTTGGCGACAACGACCCGGCGCTGGAAGCCGAATACCAGAAGCTCGGCACCACCGCCGGCGCCTATGACGACTGGCACGAGGGCAAAGACCCCGCCGGCATCACCACCCAGGACCCGGACCTGTTCAAGCGGTTCGATCCGGTGCTCGGCGGCCGGCGGCTGAAGAACTATCTCAAGGTGATGACGCTGGAAGCCCAGACCATCGCCCGCGCCTGCGGCAAGAATCATCTGCACAACCTCGAACCCGAGGATCTCTGTGCGCTGACGATCGAATCCGCCGCCATGGCAGGCGTGCCGCTCGCCGGGACCAGCTGGATCCCCGGTCGCAACGGCGGCTTCTGAGAATAAAAAGATAGAACAGGGAGTTAGATGATGGTGAAAGACCTTGCCAAATGGGCAAAAGACAAGGG
>JALQTQ010000556.1 GCA_023263995.1 Akkermansiaceae bacterium
AGGGGGGA
This sequence comes from Akkermansiaceae bacterium, assembly GCA_023263995.1. GTDB lineage: Bacteria > Verrucomicrobiota > Verrucomicrobiia > Verrucomicrobiales > Akkermansiaceae > SW10. Next base: position 9 of record JALQTQ010000556.1, read on the forward strand.
CAGAGAGGGGGTCAAGGATCGGTTATGGAAGGTGGATGTCTTCGGAGGAGGGAGGTTTCAAGGCTCATGAGGAAAATGAGACAGGGAGGCTAAGGCTCACGAGGTGATTTCTGAGGGTGGGGGGAAGCGAGAAGAGATGATACAAGGTAACTATGACAGACCACTGGCAGCTCCTTACAGAGTGGCAGAGAGGATACCATCATCGAGGGAGAGAGGGTGGCCAGTGTGAAGAAGGTGACACGGAGGAGGGGGGTTTCAAGGTGTGACGGAGAGGGCAGGGGAGGGAAGGAGCCTTGCGGACCTCAGAGATAACCGCGGGAAATGAGGCGAGCCTTAGAGCTAAGGCTAAGGCCAAGACGGTGATTTCTGAAGGGGAGAGGAAGCAACAGCAGAAGATTGGAGTGAAGGGAGGTAGGTACAGGCAGAGATGATACAAGGTAAGATTGTACAAAGATGTAACGGGCTGAGTGGGATTCGAACCCACTACGGCAGACCACTGGCAGCCCCAGGCAGAAAAGAGAGTGTGAGAGAGGATAAATTCATCAAGGGAGAGAGGGTTGACAAATGTAA
>JALQTQ010000557.1 GCA_023263995.1 Akkermansiaceae bacterium
AGGGTCTTGCCGAACTCACCGCCGAGGGCGCTCAGGCGCCGCTGACGGCATCGCCGAGTGTCGATCTGCGCTACAAAGGCCAGTCGTACACGCTCAACGTGCCGTGGGAGTCGCGCCTTAAGGCAAAGCAGGCGTTTGTTGCACTGCACCGACAGCGCTATGGCTATGATCACGACACTGAGCTCGAACTGGTGAATCTGCGCGTCACAGTGACGGCGCGAGGCGCCGAGATTGTTTTACCGCGTGTTGCCGTAAATGCCCCTTCGAACGCCGCCGAGAACACCGCAAACGGGGGCAATAAATCGGCCTCTTCGCAGGTCAGCCCTGCTGACTCTAGCGTCTACCCAAGCATTCATCGCGACGCGCTCGGTGATCGCGAACACGAGGGCCCGCTGGTGATCGTCGAGCTAGCCGCAACTACGTTCGTTGCACCGGGGTGGTGCGCAAAACGCGACGCGCTCGGCAATATCGAGCTGAGCAAACGCTGAGGCTGTCGTTTACAGCGAATACCCCTAAGTGTATAAAAGACTGAGGAAAACGAGTGATAAATCGACAGGCGCTAGCTGATCTCA
>JALQTQ010000558.1 GCA_023263995.1 Akkermansiaceae bacterium
ATCTCCGGCCCGTTCGGCTTCATCAATCCAGTGGCTCCACCCCCCAACGAGTTCAGTCCCCCACTCGTCGGTCAGGAACGACTCGATGGAGTGCTTTGTGTCGAGTGGGAGCCGGCCGAGCGAGTTGCCATCGAGGTAGCAGACCTCCGATTCGGCAACGTAGAAACGCCCTGGAAAGTCTCTAAGAGGGTCGGCCTCGTCGAGGAGGCGCGGGTGTTCGGGGTGTGTGACGTCGTCGGCACTCATCCGACCAGGTTAGACCTATCCGAACTTGCCGGAAACGTAATCCTCGGTTGCTTTTACCTTGGGTACAGAGAAGATTTTGTCGGTGTCGTCGAACTCAATCAGCTTGCCGGGCTGGCCCGTTCCCGCGATGTTGAAGAACGCGGTGCGATCGCTCACTCGGCTGGCCTGCTGCATGTTGTGGGTGACGATAACGATGGTGTAGTTCTCTTTGAGCTCTTCGATCAAGTCTTCAATCGCCAGAGTCGAAATGGGGTCGAGAGCTGAGCACGGCTCATCCATCAGAATCACTTCGGGTTCCACTGCTATCGCGCGGG
>JALQTQ010000559.1 GCA_023263995.1 Akkermansiaceae bacterium
CGCCATACATCTTCTTCTCGGGCGACCCAAATGCGGCCACGGTGGTTGCCTCCGTGGACGCGAGAACCTCGAAGCCAGGAGGGGCGCTCTGTACCTGATCGCCGTGGGACATCCAGGTGGTTTGGCCTGAGGGTTGACCGGCAAAGAGCGGCCCCGCATCGGGTTTGACCGAAGCGGCAGTTGCGCCATATTCACGAAGACCCGTCTTGCCCACCTCGCCGCCGAGTTCCCGAGCCATCACTTGGAAGCCGTAACAAATGCCAAAAACCGGGACACCCAAGTCGAGGATGCCCGGGCTCAAACTGGGGGATCCTTCTTCGTACACACTCGAGGGTCCACCACTGAGGACAATGGCGACCGGATTTTTCTCGTGAATCTCTTCGGCGGAAGCTTCGTGCGAGACGATTTCGGAGTAGACGCCGGCTTCCCGAACACGGCGAGCAATCAACTGGGCATATTGCGCACCGAAGTCGACCACGAGGACGGGCCGGGGTGCTTCGCTCGCGGTCATGCCGCCCCCCGCACATCCGCGATAATCGCACTCACGGTCTTGG
>JALQTQ010000055.1 GCA_023263995.1 Akkermansiaceae bacterium
TTTCCCGGTCTTGCAACCCGCCTTCTCGAGATCGGTGAGTTCGGTTTTTCCCTGTGGTTGAGACATCTGGGGAGGTTATTAACACGCAATCCGAACGAGGTCAACTACTGTTTGCCTGGCAACTTTTTACGACCAACCGAAGGGAGGCTAGATCTGAGACCAGAGAACTTTGAAAAACCGGAAGAGGTAGGAGGCGGGATTTCAACGCCGCTGCAAGGATCCTCACTATTTGAATCTCACTATTTGTGCGGGAAATTAAATGCCGAACATCATAAAATAACCGTCCGCCAGAACATCTCAGCTCAAAAAAATACGACGACCATGGGGCCAAAACTCGATGAAAGCGTGGAAATCCGCCCGAAATCGCCCGACGTCAATTTGGAAACCGGAGTCGATGTCAGTGTGATGCGCAACAATCATGTAGGACCACTTACGGCTCAGGGCCTATCGAGAGCTCCGGCCATGCTGTTTGAAAAGTTTACAAAGAACAAGAATTGCGCAAGCAAATGCTACTCCATACGTAGCAGGCAAAGTAATCAAAAAAACAGCAAGTAAGCTATACAAAATTGCCAGGAAGGCCTGGGTTATTCTTTTTCTTTCGGGCATTTGCAAACTGTTAACTCATCGGAAATTGCTGAGGCCATTTTCACGGCACCATATCCATTAATTATCATACACGGCAAATTGGCCCAGGGGCCAAGGAAACTTAGAGATCGTAGACATCTTGTATAGTTCAATGCAACAAGCCCAGTTCCAACGATGCCCGCAACAGTTGCAGCTTCGTAGCAGCATTTGTCTCGCGGCGATAACTTCCCATTCGAACAGTTACATGAAAGTTCTTTACATTTTGCATCATAAAAAACCTGACCAACCTGCACGAATAGCTTTGCAATCATATTTGCAAGGTAATTTTCAACAACTCCCTCAACACCAGCCATCAAACCAAAACCTCCTACTGATTCAGAAGGATATATTGATTCAGGAGGCGGTGGAAGCATTCTAATCTCTCCATCTACTACCTCTTCATACATGCCAGCATGACGAAAACGACCGTTAGAGTCCCTGCCATAATCATCGCAATTGTTCTGTTTATATTGATTACATGAAACCCAGCAACTTCTGTCCCTTCCCCTGCAGAGTTCTTTGCAAGGCTTTTTACAGTCAAAGTCTCCCAACACTGAGCCGAAAATATGGAGACCCCGAACATCCACACTTCCAACTGGGTCATTCCCCACCATCCCGTAGAGATTGATTCCACCACGTTCCCCAATCGGATCTCTGCTTGGCCATATTGCGATCCGATCAAGGTTTTGAGCGTCGTCGTGGGCGTATGCGGTTCTTTTGGAACAGGTCCGGGGGAGGCGGGCGTAGTGGTATTTCCCCTCCTGGCTGCGGGGTAAACCGGGAGGGATCGTAGCGGTATTTCGAGCTGGGCGGCGGGATGGAATTGGTCGGGCGAGGAGGAGGAAGAGGGCCGGAATCAAGACAGGACAAGGGGTGGAGGGTGCTGGAGGGGAGAAAGGGAGGGCCTCGCCATAGTCATAAGGTCGGGTCCAGACCTTGGAGAGCAGAGAAGGTCCGGACTCGGCAGTGTAGGCGTAGGGGAGGGTTTTGCGGGACTTTCGATTGGAGCGGGCCAAGCGGTCGGCAGCAGGGTCAATCTCCTGATCCGGGGTAGCGGTCCGCGCTTGAGTGGCGGCTGACGATCGCTCCAAGGGCACGAAGGCAGATTGCTGCAGCAGACCTCCAAGAAGCCAGAGAGCGAAGACGGAAGGGAAATTTCGGAGGAGCAACAACACTTTGAGGCTTCTATCACTTCCGGGCCGAGAGTGGAAGGTCAGGTTGGCCCTTTTTCCGGCTCACGACAGTTTCACCGGTTCTCCTCCTCGCTGAGCGGACTGGAGGACAGCTTCCATGACGCGTTGAGTGAGGAGGCTGATTTCAGGCCAAGCGGGATCAGGAGTCCCTTGCAGAACGAGGTCGGCAAAGTTTTTGAAGAGGAGGGTTTCTTGGGAGCCGGGATCGTTGGTGGCATTGCCGGGAATCCTGATCTCCTCTCGCTCAAGCAGGGTGGTGTAGTGGCAGACTTCGTTGTGGGAGGTCAGTCGGGAGATCGTGAAGGCGGTGTGGTCGCCGCCGAAAGGTTGCACGAAGTCATCGAGGGAAAGAAATCCCTCCGTTCCGGAGATCCGACACGATTGTTCGAGGGTGGTGTTGAAGGAGCAGTGAAAGGAGGCGGTCCGTCCTTCGTTGAAAAGGAGATCGCCGCGCATTTCGACCGGGACGCCGTTCTTTTCCTCGAGAAAAAAGCCGCGCACCGAACGGGGCAGTTCCCGGTTGAACGCGCAGAGGGTGAGGCGGAGGCAATACCAACCGAGATCACCGAGACAGCCAGCGGGTTCGAGTCGGGGATCGAGTCGGATATTGTTCTCAAAATCCTCGCCGCCAAGAAAGGAGAAGCAGCTTTCGACGCGACGGAGTTCGCCGATGGTTCCGACGTCCTGAAGCACTTCGATCAGCTTCGCGAAGCGGCGGTTGTGATTGAACATCACGCCGTCCATGAATTGGACTTGGTGGGCTTCGCAGGCTTCGATCATTTCGACGAGGTCATCGAGGGAGGGCGCGCAAGGCTTTTCGCAGAGCACGTGTTTGCCGGCTTGGGCGGCGCGGATGACCCATTCCTTGCGCAGGCCGGTGGGGAGGGGAATGTAGACCGCGTCGATTTCGGGGTCGGCGAGGATGGCCTCGTATCCTTCGACCGCAATTGGAGTCTTTTCAAAAGGCACTGAGGCCTGGCAGGAAGCGATGAAGGCCCGGGCCCGTTGAACGTCGCGGCTGCCCACGCTTTTCAGGATTCCGTTCCCAGAGCGTTGGACCGAGGCCCAATTTTTTTCGGCGATCCCGGCGGCACCGAGGAAGCCCCAAACGATGTGTTCTTTCATGGGGCGAGCATCCCTGCTGAGGTGTCGGGGTGCAACCGAAAGTCGTGGGCAAATGCGTCTGGAGGGGCGCGGAGGGGAAGGCCAACACTCCCGCTTACTTGAGATCGAGGGCCTTGACGACCTCCCGGGCGAGGGCCATGGAGCCTTCGGCGGTGTAATGGACGTCGGCTTTGCGTTGGATTTTGGCGGTGTGCTTGAGGGCGAAGGAATAGAGGTCGTGGATTTCAACTCCCTCATCCTTCATGATCTTGGCGGCAATTTCGTTGTATTTCGCGGAGTCGCCGGGGACTCGCCCGCGGGCACCCTCAGGCACCGGGGTGGTATTGCGCCAAACCAGGCGAGCTCCGGTTTTTTTAAGGCGTGTGACGAGGTCGCGAAGGTTTTGTTGGTATGCGGCGGGCGGGACCTGCTGTCGGCTGCCCTTACTTTTGGCCGGGACGATACCGTCTCCGTTGGCGCCGATGTATTTCAGATCGTGAAGGCCCCAGTTGAAGTGGATGACGTCCCACTTTTTCTCATCGCCGCCGATTTTGAGCCACTGTTCAAGCTCGGCCAATCCTTTGATCGTGGGCCCGCAATTGGTGGGCGGGCGATGCACGTTGGCCTTGCCCTTCAGGAGTTCGCGCACTTGGAGGGTGTATCCCATCGAGATGGAATCGCCGATGAGAAGAACGCGGGGGAGCCCCTCAACGTCTTCGACCTGCATCAAGGGACTTTGTGGAGGGGCGGCAGAAACAGCCTGGACGAGGGCGAGGAGGAGGAAAAAGGCCTTCTTCATGGGTGAGCGATAACCACTGGCCGACCCGGTGGCAAGTTTGCCCTGAGCGATTGCCTTGTTCTCGCGGCTTGATCCGGTCTCTTGGATAGCCTAGTTTCGCCGGGACACAATCGCTTTAACCCCATGACAACGAGACATCTCCTCCAAAAGCTGGCTTTTCCGGGCATCCTCCTGACCGGGTCTTTTTCCTCCGGCGAGATTCTGAGCTTCAAGTTTCAGGACGGCCAAGACCAGCCCTTCGCTTCCAATGTCACGGCAGGGGCTCCGGGATATGAGGTGACCAATTGGAATTTCCTTCAGACCGATTGGTCAGGGAATGCCCAGAATGACGCGGTTCTTCCCGACCTCAGAAACAGTGCGGGTCAGGCCACCACGAGTCTCCAGGGCATCAGCTACGGCATTCACACCGATGTTGTCCACTACGATGCTGCCAACACCTGGCGGTCGGGAGTTGGCAACGCCACTCCCGATGACACCCTGATGAATGGTTATCTTGACGATGGTGGGAATGAGCAGCCTTACGTGAACTTCTCTCTCGCGCCGGATGCCTTTCCGATTTATTCCGTCGTCCTGTATGTTCACGGAGACGGCGTCAACGGGCCGGTTGGACGGTATTGGCTTGAGGAATGGACAGACCCTCTCGCCGAGGGAACGGTCATCACCGACCAGGTGGCGATCAGTCAGAATGAATACGCGGGCACTTTTGTGCAAGCCGGGAGTGATTTCCCGCAAACTCTCAACCCCTTGCAGGTTGATGTGCCTCAGGGGAATTTCATCGTCTTCACCAATCTGACGGCGCGGAATGTCCGCATCAGGGCAGCGGGTAATGGTGATCCCGAAGATGCAGGGCGAGGACCTCTCAATGCCGTGCAAATCCTCGATTTCGTCATCAATCCCGGCGGGGATGATGACAATGACGGCTTGCTCAACGGGTGGGAGGAAGCTTTTGGCCTCAACCCGAACAGCGATCAGGGGGATGATGGGGGCTTGGGAAACCCTGATGGAGACGGACTGAACAACCTCGCCGAGCAGGCTCGCGGCACAAACCCGATTTTGGCCGATACAGACGCTGATGGCCTGAATGACGAAGTGGAGACGGGGAGTGGTGTTTTCGTCAGTCTCAGCGACACCGGGACCGATCCGCTCGACAGCGATTCAGACGACGATGGGCTCTTGGATGGTGCCGAAGACAACAGCGGGACTTACGTCAGCGGTGATCAGGCTGGTTCTGATCCCCATCAACCTGATAGCGATGGCGACAACCTCCCGGATGGTTGGGAAGCCATCAACGGGTTGGACCCGAGTGACGACGGGAGTCTCGACGCCGCAAATGGTCCCGATGGTGATCCCGATTCTGATTCATCGTCAAATAGTCAAGAATTTGCCTTGGGCACTCTGCCAAACAACGGGGATACCGACGACGATGGCTATTTGGATGGCTATGAGAGTCACGATGGAGTCTTCGTGAGTGCCAGCCAGACCGGGACCGATCCGCTTGATCCCGACAGCGACGACGACACTCTTCTGGATGGTGTGGAGACTGGGGATGGTAATTTTATCGATGCCAACGCCACGGGGACCAATCCCAATGTTCATGACACTGACGAGGACGGCTATTTTGACGAACAGGAGGTGGCTGCTGGCACAGATCCCAACCTCGCGACCAGCAAGCCGTCCTTTCCCTCGCCTGTCGGCTTCTGGAGTTTTGATGATCAGGATGCGGCAATGACTGCCGATGATTCCGGCGGGGGCAATCCTGGCACCTTGGTGGGCGGTCCCACCTACATCGCGGGTCACAGCGGGCGGGCGGGTGACTTCGCGCTCGGATTCGACGGTCTCGACGACGAAGTTCGCACCAACCTGAGTGTGAGCGGATTTGCGAATTTCACCCTGGCCGGATGGGTCCGGTCCCCGGGGCCGCAAACCGGGACCGCGGGTCTTTTTGGGCAGAATGATGTCGTGGAATTCGGCTACAATCAGCCGGGCAATCTCCATCTTTGGTCGAATCCGGGAGGAGCCATCAACTTTGGCATCCAGCCGGCTGCGGAGTGGCGTCATGTCGCCATCACCGGGGACAACACCGGGCGTCGCCTGTTTGTGGACGGATTACAGGTGGCTTCCGGGGTGGCAGGTTCGCCTCTGGGAACCTCGGCCTTCACCGTGACGATGGGAGGCGGAACGATCTTCAACGAGAACGGGAATTTCTTTGTGGGAGACCTCAATGACGTCGGGGTGTGGGATGTTTCGATGAGTGACGCGCTGATCGCCGGGCTTGCAGATGGATCGCTCAATCCGCTTCCCGGACTCGGGGGAGGAGAGCTTGCAGTGACGGCGATCGAGGTTCGTGCAGGCCGCATCGATCTCACCATTTCGGGAACGGTGTCGGGGCGTAACTATGCCATCGAGGAATCTCTCACCTTGCTGGATGGTTCCTGGGGCGAAGTGGTGCAGTTCGTGGGAGCGGCCGATGGCGACGTCACCGAGGTGACCGTCACGGTGACCCCCGGCTCCCGCGCCTTTTACCGGGTCCGGCTGTCGGGTGGCAATTGATGGCGGACAGGGCGAGGACGGCCTCTTTTGCAAGGGGTGCCCGCTTGTCGCTTGAAAAGGGGGGTGCGAGAACTAGAGTTCGCGCACCCCTCCTGTTTTTTCATGTCTTCGGAATCATCTTCCCTGCGCATCCCGCCCATTGTCTTTGTGGTTTTGGCGCTGGTTGTTCTGGGCGCGAGCTGGTGGGGAATTCGTAGTCTTTCCGCGGCCAAGAGGGAGGGCGAAAGTGGCCCGGCAGCGCCCGGGGGTCCGCCGCCTGCCACCGTCATCATGACCTCAGTTGAACGCCGGGAATCCGCCCGCACCGAGACCATCGTGGGAACCTTGCAGGCGCGGTCGCGATCGGAGGTGGCAGCGCGGGAAGCCGGTGCCGTCTTGGCAATCTCGGTCGAGGAAGGCGATCGGGTGAATGAGGGCGAGGTCATGGCTGTGGTCGACGGGCGACGCCTTGAAGCCCAGATCGCCGAAGCCAGTGCCGAGGTCACGGTGGCGGAAGCTTTTCTTCACCAAAAAAACTCGCGCGTTCAGCGAAGCACGATTGACCTCACGATGAAGGAGAGACTTTTCCGGGATGGCGCGGTTTCGGAAGCTGAGTTGCTCGACGCCCGCTCGGCCAACAACGTGGATCGCTCGGTCGCCGAGGCTGCGGCTGATTCCCTGGAAGCGGCTCGCTCGCGTCTCAAGCTCCTCACCGTCCGGCTTGCCGATCTTGAGATTAAAGCCCCCTTCGACGGTTATATTGTCGAGCGTCACGCCGAGTTGGGTGAGTGGGTTTCGGCTGGATCGCATGTCTTCACCCTGGTCTCGGCGGGCGAGATCGAAGCCTGGTTGAAAGTTCCTGAGCGCTTTGCCGATTTGGTAGGGGGGAGCGAAATTCCGGTCACGATCAAAGCCACCGGCAAGACCGTGATTTCGACCGCCCTGCGGATCGTTCCTGAAGCCGGAATGAGGACGCGCACGCTCGTGGTTATTGCGACCTTGCCCAATCCCGACGGGAGCCTTTTGCCTGGTTTATCGGTCTCGGCGGAGCTTCCGGTTTCGAGCCGGGAGGAGCGTTTGGCCGTTCCGGTCAATGCAGTGGTGCAGGGCTACGCCGGTCCCGGGGTTTTTATTCCCTCTGAAAATGGCGGGCCGATGCCGGTGGCCAAACGCTTGGCGGTGGACATCCTTTACCAGGACCAGGAATGGGTCTACCTCAAGGCCGGGGAGCTTCAGGCGGGTGACCTGGTGGTGGTCGAGGGAAATGAGCGGCTCTTTCCGTTCCAGCCCCTCAACATCGTCACCCGCAGTCAGGACCAAGCCAAGAAAAGCGCGCCGTGAAGGATGCTCCCTCTGCCGAACGGCGGGGCGTGATCGCGGCCGCCATTTCCCAACCCATCACGGTGGCGGTGGGCACCCTGCTTGCGGTTTTCGCAGGGATCCTTGCCGTGACCATCGTGCCGATCCGCATGACCCCTGAGATTTCCTCGGTGGTGGTTTCAGTGACCACCAACTGGGAATCAGCCTCAGCCGAAGAAATTGAGTCCGACATCATCGAGGAACAGGAAAAAGTCCTCGGTGAAGTCACGGGCTTGATTTCCCTGACCTCGACCTCGGCCAACGGGCAGGGGTCGATCCGCATGGAGTTTGCCACCGGAACCGACATCGAGGAAGCCACTGCCGAAGTATTGCAAAAGCTCGATGAGGTTCCGGGGTATCCCGACGGAGTCCTCCAGCCCGTGGTGGAGCCAATCGATATCGAATCGGTCGATTACATCGCGTGGATGGGCCTGTCCTCGAGTGATCCCAACTTCCCCGCCGAGACCCTGAGCGACTTCATGGAGCGGCGCTTACGGCCCCGCTTTGAGCGCATCGACGGCATCTCGCAGGTGGGGGTGCGGGGATCGGTGCAGTCGGAACTGCATATCGTGGTCGATCCCGCCGCGATGGCCCAGCGCGGGATCACCTTTGCCGGATTGCGGGATGCCATCAGGGCGGCCAATGCCAACTTTTCCGGCGGGAAACTGGTCGATGGCAAACGCGACGTGCGGGTGCGAGCGACGGGGCGCTTCCAGACTCCGGAGGAAATCGAGAAGATGATCATACGGCGTGACGAGGATGGAATCGTTTACCTGGGTGACCTTGCCACGGTGAGACCGGCCTACAAGGAACCAACTTCCTGGGTGCGGGCACGAGGAATCCAAATGCCCTTCTTCAACTTCCAACTCGAGCGCGGTGCCAACCTGCTTGAGACGATGGAGGCCCTGCGCGAGGAGGTCCGCCAGCTCAATGCTCCCGACGGATTGCTGGCCCAGAAGGCGCGCGATCTAGGTCTCAATGGGACGCTTGAACTGGTCCAGACATACGACTCGACCACTTACGTCGAAGACGCCATCACCTTGGTTCAGTCCAACATCCTAGTCGGCGGAATCCTTGCCACCCTGACCCTTCTCTTTTTCCTACGGTCACTGCGGACCGTGGGAATCATTGCCCTCGCCATTCCGGTTTCAGTCATCGCATCCCTCATCGTTTTGGTGGCCCTCGGGCGGTCGATTAACATTATTTCCCTGGCCGGACTCGCCTTTGCGGTGGGGATGGTGGTCGACAATGCCATCGTGGTGATCGAAAACATCTTCCGACATCTTGAGTTCGGCAAGAAGCCGCGGCAAGCGGCCTATGACGGGGCGAAGGAAGTGGCTGGGGCGGTGGTAGCCTCGACAATGACGACCCTGATTGTCTTCGCCCCCATCCTCCTCATCCAAGAAACGGCAGGACAGTTGTTTCGCGACATCGCGCTCGCCATCATGATCTCGGTCGGGCTCTCCATGGTGGTGTCTCTGACCTTGATTCCCACCGCCGCCGCGCGCTTCCTTCATCCGCCCCGGGAAAGCGAAAAAAGCGATTTTGACCGGCTCTTCGGTGGCCGCTTTTTTCAGTTCATCGGGTCTCCCTTTCGGCCCCTCGGGTGGTTGTTCCTCAATCTTCCCCGAATGGTCGGGTCGGCCGTGGCCTGGTTGATCGACCGTCGCTTGCGCCGCTTCGCGGTGGTGGCGGTCTTTCTCGTGGTGACGGTGCTGGGCGTGCGGATTCTCCTCCCGCCGCTTGATTACCTCCCACGGGGAAACCGAAATGTCGTTTTTGGGCTCTTGTTCCCTCCGCCCAGTTACAATCTTGACGCTCTCTCGAAGACCGGAGAGCGTCTCGAGGAGACGGTGGCTCCGGCGTGGGAGGCGACCAACGACAAGTTCCAAGTGGAGCGGGTCGTCCGCGCGGGGGAGCGCGACCCCGACCACGATGAACGCAAGCCGGTGCCACAAGGGCCCGGCAAGGAATGCTCGATCATGCCTCCACCGCTGGACCATTACTTCCTCGTTTCCTTTGAGGGTCGCATGTTTCAAGTGGCCATTTCCAAGGACAAGAAGCGGGTGGTCGATGCTATCCCGCTGCTCAATCACGCGGCCTCGGGGGGAGCGGCTCCGGACACTTTTGCGATCACGATCCAGGCTCCTCTCTTCCGGGTGGCGGGAACGACCGGCTCGGCCATCAATGTGGATGTCAAGGGCACGGACCTCGATGACGTGAGCAAGTCGGCCGCCGGTCTTTTTGCCGAGCTCATGGCGGGTTTCGGACCGGGCAAGGTCAAACCCTCGCCTCCCAACTTCAAGCAGCCCCTGGAGGAATTGCGCATCGTGCCGGATGATGAGCGCCTGCGGGAGTTGGGTCTCACCCGAAGTGATCTGGGTCTCGCGGTACAGGCTGCGGGCGAGGGCATTCTGCTCTTCCGTGATTACGAAAAAAACGGAGAGCTCAAGGACATGAAGATCATCACCGCGGATGCTCTTTCCGGCTTGCCCCTTGAGGCCCTGCTGACCACTCCGGTCGCCACCCCGACGGGCGAGATTGTCGACCTCAGCTCCCTCGCTTCCGTGAACAGGGTCTTGGGGCCCGACCAGATCCGCCACGTCGATCGGCTCCGCGCGGTGACCTTAGAGGTCACCCCACCCGATTCCATGCCGCTCGAAGAGGCGATCGACAAGGTGGGGGAGATCATTCGCAAGCAGAAGGAAGGCAATCAAATCGTGCCCGGGGTGCAGGTCGAGATTGCCGGGTCGTCCGACGCCCTCGGGGAAATCAAGAATGCCCTGCTCGGCGATGGTTCCTTCGCCGGGCTTTTCACGAGTTCCCTCTTTTTGGCCCTCTTCGTGGTTTACCTCCTCATGGTGGTCCTTTTCCAAAGCTGGAGCTACCCACTCGTCATCATCCTTTCGGTGCCCCTTGCCACGGTGGGCGGGCTTCTCGGATTGTTCATCGTGCGGCAGGCCTCCCTTCTCGACCCCTACATGCCCGACCAAAAGATGGACGTCCTTACCATTCTCGGCTTCGTCATTCTGGCCGGAGTGGTGGTGAACAATGCCATTCTCATCGTCCATCAAACCATCAATTTCATGAAGGACGACCCGAGCCGCGAAGCCAACCAGGCCATCTGCGAGTCGGTGTCTTCCCGGGTGCGCCCCATCCTGATGTCGACCCTGACTTCGGTCGGAGGCATGCTGCCGTTGGTGCTTCTCCCGGGGTCCGGGTCGGAGCTCTACCGTGGTCTTGGCGCAGTGGTGGTGGGGGGCTTGGTGGTGTCAACGGTCTTCACGATGTTCCTGGTTCCCACCGTGCTCAGTGTGGTCTTTTCCTTTTCAAAACCCAAACTGGCAGATCTTGGCCCGGCTCCGGCCGAATCCAACTGAAGCGCCATCCCGCCGTGTTCCAATTGATTTCCAGAGTTCGTTTCCTACCCGTCCTTTTGCTGGGCGCTTGTTCGGTGGGTCCAGATTACGAAAAGAAGCCAAGCCCGGTTCCGGCGAGCTACAAGGTGACCGGTCTGAACACTCCGCCGCCGTCGGGCAGTTGGTGGGAAGGGTTTGGCGACCGGAAATTGTCGCAGTTGCTGAACCAAGCCGAGAAGGCCAACCCGCAGGCGCGCGCCGCCTTGGCCCGATTGGATCAGGCCCGCGCCATCCTCGATCTGCGCCGAAGCGACCTCCTGCCCTCGCTGACCGGGCGGGCCCTCGCCACTCGCCAGCAAGATTCCACCCGAGATATCTTCCCCATTCCCTCGGATCCTTACTCGCGATTCCGATCCACTCTGAATCTCAGCTATGAGATCGATTTCTGGGGAAGGGTCCGTCGTTCAATCAAGCAGCAGGAGGCCTTGAGTCAGGCTGCGGCCGCTGATTACATGACGGCCCTGCTCTCGACCAAGGCCGAAGTGGCCCGCGATTATCTGGCCCTGCGTCATCTCGACGAGGAAATCGTCATCCTTGAGAATGCCATTGGCTTGCGGGAAAAAAACGAGCACCTCATCAAGTCGCGGCTCGAGGCGGGCGATACCACCTCGATTGATCATGCGCGGGCCCGGAGTCAGACTGAAACTGCGCGGGCGGAGCTGTTCCGAGTCAAACAGCGTCGTGCCGAACTGGAAAATGCCCTCGCGGTGCTGGTCGGGCAGAATCCGTCGACTTTCCGGATTGAGCGCGCCCCCCCTCCAAGGACTCCGGTGGTACCCGCCGGAGTGCCGGCTGACCTGCTACGCCGTCGACCCGATGTCGCGGCCACTGAACGACGGCTCGCGGCGGCGGCGGAGCAGATCGGCATCACTCTCGCCAATTACCTGCCTCGAGTGGCTTTGACCGCAAGTGGTGGTGCGGCGGCCCTCAACACTTCCGACCTTTTCCAGCGCAACAGCCGACTCTGGGTGGTCAGCCCGACGGTGGACTTTCCCCTCGTGACCTTCGGGCGTAAGGAGCGGGCCCGCAAGCAGGCCGTAGCGGGTTATTTTGAAGCCCTGGAAAACCACCGCGACAGCGTGCTCCGGGCCTTCCGGGATGTTGAGAACGCCCTCTCCGGCATTACCAACCTCGACCGAGCCCTGACCGCCCAACGCCTGTCAACGGCCTCGGCCTCGGAAGCCTCCCGACTCATCCGCTTGCGCTACGAAACCGGCCTGTCCTCGTTCTTCGAGGTTCTTGACGCCCAGCGAGAGGAATTACAGGAACGACGGGCCCTTTCGCAAACCGAAGCGGCCCGCCAGCAGGCCACCGTGCAGTTGATCCAGGCCCTAGGCGGAGAATGGCATGACCACTCCCGTCGCCAAAACTCCGGAGATTCGCGTTGAGATCCTCTCACCCTCGAATTCGGAGACGGAGATCAAGGAACAGCCTGCTCTTGGCTTCGAGGCTGGAGCTCTGGAGAAGTGGGAATACGACCAAGACGGGGGGGGGAAATTTTTTTGTGGAAATCAGGGAGACGGGAGCAGTCGGAGATCGCTTGCAATTTCCCGAAGCGGAGGTGACCGGAGGAACACTCGCCAGAATATCGTCGTGAGTGGGTGATATTCTGAAGAAAGCCAGCCCCAGCAGTCGAGGCCGTAAAAATCGCGAAAAAGGTTGAGTTATTCCCATTCTCGGTCTATCCCACCGCGCGAAGGACGATTTGGCGGCAATCAAGCGGCTCGATCCATCCCGATTACAAAACGATGAACGACTACGGAATCAACCTTGCTGACTTCAAGCAAAGTGATAATGACACCGGGAGCGCTGACTTCCAGATCGCTCTCATGACCCAGCGGATCAAGCATTTGACCGACCACATGAATGAGCACACCAAGGACTTTGCCTCCCGACGCGGACTTCTCCGCTTGGTGGCACGTCGCCGCAAGCTCCTCGATTACCTCAAGGGGAAATCGGAGGAACGCTATCAGGCGGTTTTGAAGGCCCTGAATCTGCGCAAGTAATAACACTCTGCAAAAAAGCCACCGTGGATGCCACGGTGGCTCTTTTGCTTCCAGGAAGTCGTCGCCTTTTTACCAATGCGGCGACTTCAGCGAGGGGCGATTTCCACCCACAAGAAGACCGGAAGTTCTCCTTCGCTTTCAACAAAACCCAAAGTCGTCCGGGAGGGTCCCGGGTGATTTCACAACCAAAGAAAATGAGTATACAAAATGTAACGGCCAATGTTGGGCCGAGTCCGCTGGTCATTGAAACCGGCAAAATGGCCAAGTTGGCCGATGGAGCAGTCACCGTCCAGATGGGAGAAACCATCGTTCTGGTCACGGCCGTGTCACAGACCAAAGTCCGGGAGGGCCAGACCTGGTTCCCCCTCTCGGTGGAATACAAGGAACGGGCCTCATCGGCCGGCGTCTTCCCCGGAGGCTACTTCAAACGTGAAGGACGCCCCACTGAAAAAGAAGTTCTGACTTGCCGGATGACGGACCGCCCACTGCGACCCCTCTTCCCCAAAGGCTATCTTTACGACACCCAGATTATCGCTCTCCTGCTCAGTGCTGATCAGGAAAACGATGCCGACATCCTCGCAATGAATGGGGCCTCGGCCGCCCTCGCCATTTCCGACATCCCCTTCGCCGGTCCCATCGGAGCGGTCCGGGTGGGTCGCATCGACGGCGAGTTCGTAATCAATCCGACCTTCGAACAACGCGAAGACTCTGACCTCGATCTCATCTATGTCGGCAACAAGACCGACGTCATCATGATCGAGGGCGCAGCCAACGAGGTCCCCGAAGAGGATTTCAAGAAAGCCCTTCATTTCGCCCAGGCTGCGGTCGTCAAGATCGTCGAGGCCCAAGAAGAACTGGTCAAATTGGCCGGTAAGGAGAAGCGCGAATACACGGTCACGGTGGCCAAGGAAGAGCTTCTTGAGATTGGCTACGAAGTCGCCGGCGACCGCATCGAGGAAGCGATCTACGCGGCTTCCAAGGTCGAGCGCGGCAAGAAAGTCGGAGCCCTTCGTGATGAGGTGGAAGCCGCCATCAAGGAGAAGTATCCCGAGACCACCGAGTTCGAGATCGAACAGGTCTTCGAATACATCCAGAAGAAGGCCTTCCGGGTCTCCATCATGGAGAAGGGGGTGCGTGCCGACGGACGCAGCCTCAAGGAACTGCGTCCGCTCTACGGCGAGGTGGGAACCCTTCCCCGGGTTCATGGATCGGCGATCTTCTCCCGCGGAGAAACCCAGGCTCTGGGTATCTGCACCCTGGCCCCCGCCGACGAGAAACTCTACGTCGACAACTACGCCGGCGGTGAGGATTCCAAGAACTTCTTCCTCCACTACAATTTCCCGCCCTTCTCGGTGGGTGAGACCGGCCGCTTTGGCGGGATGAACCGGCGCGAGATCGGCCACGGGGCCCTCGCCGAGCGTTCGATTGCACCCATGCTGCCATCGGTCGAGGAATTCCCCTACTCGATGCGGGTGAGCTCGGAGGTCATGGAATCGAATGGTTCCACTTCGATGGCCACGGTGTGTGCGGGCACGATGTCCCTGCTGCATGCCGGCGTTCCTATGAAGCGCCCGGTAGCCGGCATTTCCACCGGTCTCGTGACCGAGCAGGACGCCGAAGGCAACATGACCCGGCACGAAGTGATTCTCGATATCATCGGATCCGAGGATTTCTACGGTGATATGGACTTCAAGCTCTGCGGCACCAGCGAAGGGGTCACTGGTTACCAGCTCGACCTCAAGCTTCCGGGCATTCCGCTCTCGATTCTCGAGGAAGGCATTGACCTCGCTCTCGAGGGCCGGGGTGCCGTCCTCGCCAAGATGGCCGAGTCCATCAGCGAGCCGGGCAAACTCAGCCCGCACGCTCCGCGGATCGAAACCGTCACCATCCCGCAAGATCGCATCGGCGAACTCATCGGGCCGGGAGGCAAGAACATCAAGGCCATCCAAGCCGAGTCGGGTGCCGAGCTCAATATCGAAGACGACGGCACGGTGCACATCTATGCCGCCAAGCAGGAAGGACTGGAAGCCGCCAAGAAAATGATCGACATGATGTTTACCGAGGTTGAGGTCGGTAAGACCTACACCGGTAAGGTGATGAATGTCACCACCTTCGGGGCCTTCATGGAGGTGCTCCCCGGCAAGGACGGACTGATTCACATTTCCGAACTCGAAGAAGGTCGGGTCAATCAGGTCGAAGATGTCTGCAAAAAGGGCGACATCATCACCGCCAAGTGCATCGGGATCGATGACAAGGGCCGCGTGAAAATGTCCCGTAAAGCTGCCCTCCGCGAAGGAAATGGTGGCGGAGCTCCCCAAGCCGCCGCCCCGGAAGACGATGAAGTTCCTCCCAGCGAGGAAGAAGTGGTGACCTTCGGCTAAGTCAAAGACTCTTCAAGCAATCACCAAGCGCCCGGCCAGCAATGGCCGGGCGTTTTTTTAGGCAATGACACAATTCAGCAACATCGGTATGGCCCCGCTCCGTGGGACCACTTCAGAGTGCACCAAACAAAGGGGCGCCCGCACTCTTCACTTGAGAAAGAGCTTCTTGCCCCCGCTTTTCGCGCTCTCGTAGATCGCGGTGATGACTTCGACCGACTTGCGGGCTTCGCTGGCTGAGGTGCTGGGCTCACGGCCTTCGGCGATGGCAGCGACCACTTCCTCGAAGTTGCGCTGGTGTTGGTAGAAGTTGATCGCGCTGGGATCATTCGCACCCAGCCCAGCTTCTTGGCCTTTCATCAAGGTGCTTTTGATCTCGGTGTCCTCAGGTTTTTCATCCTTGAAATCCCAGACTTCAAAGGCTTCGTCGGCGAGGAAGACCGAGCCATCGGTGCCGGCGAGTTGGACACGGGCGGGGTGACCATCCTTCGACCAAGTG
>JALQTQ010000560.1 GCA_023263995.1 Akkermansiaceae bacterium
TCAAGAAGCTCCTCAACATGAGCGTCAACGAGATCGAACTTTCGGTCCGTGCCGCCAATTGCCTGAACAATGCCAACATCACTTCGGTGGGACAACTGGCCCTGAAGACCGACGCGGAAATGCTCAAATACCGCAACTTCGGGAAAAAGTCGCTCAACGAGATCAAGGACAAGCTTCAAGAGCTCGGCTTGGGTCTCGGAATGAACCTCGATCCCTCTCTTCTCACCGGGCCCGCCCTTGGTGCTCCGGCACCGCGGCTGGGTGTGGAGGAAGAAGCACCGGTCGGGCTCGCCGATCTCATCGCTCAAAACTTGGATCAGTAATCCAGATCCGCATAATCGAACCTGTAATTTAGAACCAAACTGATGAGACATCGTCGTAAAACAGTCCGACTTCAGCGCAAGGACGGTCACCGCCGGGCCCTGCTGTCCAACCAGGCTTGCTCTTTGATCAAGCACGGTCGCATCCGCACTACTTGGGCCAAGGCCAAGGCTCTCCGTCCCATCGCGGAAAAGCTGATCACCCTGACCAAGAAGGAGGACGGCGTTCAC
>JALQTQ010000561.1 GCA_023263995.1 Akkermansiaceae bacterium
AGGCGCCCCTGCCGCTACGCCCGCGAGCCCTCGCGAACCTCAAGCAGGCGACGTGATCGGCGGTCAAGAGTGGCGCCTCATCAGCATGCTCGGCAAGGGCGGGATGGGCAGCGTGTGGAAGGCCACCAATCACTTTGATGAGACAGGTGCGCTCAAGCTTATGCTCCCTCACCTTGTCTCAAATGACCGCCTCATCAAGCGCTTTCAGCTTGAGATCAGGGCGATCAAAAAAATCCGTCACCCCAACGTAGTGGAGCTCTCAGACTGGGGCAAAGACCGCTTTCATGGCAAAGAGCAGTGGTACTTTGTCACCGATTTTATCGAGGGCAAGCCCCTCAACAAGATCCTTCAAGAGGAGGGCCCCCTCGACCTTGAGCGCGCCAAAGAGCTGTTCATTCAGCTCGCTGAAGGCCTCCACGCGGCGCACGCAGAGGGCGTGATCCACCGCGACATTAAGCCGGGTAACATCATGGTGCGCTCAGACGGCACACCTGTGATCATCGACTTCGGGATCGCACGTCAGCTCGAAG
>JALQTQ010000562.1 GCA_023263995.1 Akkermansiaceae bacterium
TGTTCCTCAACTCGGACTTCTACAATGCCCTGCAAAAGGACGAGGCTCTCTACAAAGCCTACATCACGCCCGCCGCGAGCAACGTGGTGGTGTCGGGAGTCCTGCCCGACGTGAACGGCTTCACCGTCATCGAATACTCGGCCCTCCCCGAGAATGCCGAGAACCTTGTCGGCTTCGCCGGGATCCGCGAGGGGCTCATCATGGCCGCCCGTGTTCCCGACGTGCCGCAGAACACCGGCGACACTGTGATCCGGGTGGTCACCGACCCCCGCACCGGTCTCTCGGTCCAGGTTCGCGACCGCTACGACGGCCGCCTCGGCAAGCAGGAGATCAGCTTCACCCTGATGTATGGCTTCGCCACCGGCAACGCCCCGGTCCTCGAGCGCATCGTCAAGCCCGCCGTGTAATCTTTCCTTTGGTTGGGAGACCTCATCCACCCTCTCCGGGAAACCGGAGGGGGTGTTTTTCGTTGATCTCCCCTCATCTCATTCGTGGCTCTGGACAAGATCGAGACACGGGACTTCCCA
>JALQTQ010000563.1 GCA_023263995.1 Akkermansiaceae bacterium
TAGGCCAGATCATCGGCGGCTCGACCGTCAGGCCGGGGCCGGACCATTCTGCCAACCGCCCGTCCACATGCGCGCCGATCCTTGCGCGGATCGCCTCTTCCCAGGGGCGGTCGATTTCGGTCGGCTCGTCTCCGAACCGCCGCCCTTCGGTCGCGGCCACCCGCAACCGCCCGGCAGACCGGGCAAGGGCCAATTCTGCCTCCAGACTGTCCAACCGCTGGATGAACACCTGCCGCCAGGATTCCTGCGCGGCCCGCATGAAGCGCGCAATCCCGCCGCCCGGATCGTCAAACAGCAGATCCGACAACAGCACCACCGCACTGGCAGGCCGCAGGCGCCGCATCAGCCCGGCGGTCGAGGCGACAGGCACGCTGTCCAGCGGATCAGCCGGGGCAGACCACACATCCTCGGCAAACTGGCGGGCCAGCGCCGGGGCCGCCCGTCCCCGTGCCGAAACGGGCCGGTCATCGCGGGGCGAAAACAGGGTGCCCAACACCACCTC
>JALQTQ010000056.1:0-11326 GCA_023263995.1 Akkermansiaceae bacterium
TGCCGGTGAATCTCAACTACACCCTCACGCGTGAAGGTCTCATTTCTTGCCTTGAGCAATGTGGCATCACTGACCTCGTGGTCTCGGGTCGCTTGATGGAGCGGCTCAAGCTGGACCTGCCCGTGCGTCTTCATCGGATCGAGGATCTGGTTGCCCGTCCGCGATGGACTGAGAAGCTCCGAGCTTTCTGCTTGTGCCGGGCTTTGTCGAGCCGAGGCTTATTGAAGTGGCTTGGTGGGGACGGTGTCCGGCCGGATGATTTGGCGACCGTGATATTCAGTAGTGGCAGCACGGGTGATCCCAAAGGGGTGATGCTGAGCCATCGCAACCTTGTGAGCAACGTGCGCCAGGTTGGTGAGAGATACTCCTTTGTTCCCGAAGATCGCATGTTGGGAGTCTTGCCCTTTTTCCACTCCTTCGGGTTCATGGCGACCATTGCCGGGCCGGCCATTGCTGGCTTTGGCTGTCTGTATCATCATCACCCGATGGAGTCGAAAGTGATCGGTCCGCTGGCTCGGGAGCACGGAGCCACCATCATGATTGCCACCCCGACCTTCCTGCAGTTTTACCTCAGGGGAATCGAGTCGGAGCAACTCAAGACTCTTCGGTTGGTGGTGGTGGGGGCCGAGAAGCTGCAACCCGGAATCGCGAAAGCCTTCGAGGAGCGATTCGGTTGTCTGCCAGTGGAAGCATACGGGTGCACCGAGTGCGCTCCCGGAATTGCGGTCAACGGGGCGAGTGACAATCGCGCGGGTTCGATCGGTCGCTTGCTTCCGGAGATGGAGGCCCGGGTTGTCGATCCCGACACCGGGGAGGAGCTTCCGGAGGATCAAGTGGGTTTGCTTTTGGTCCGCGGGCCGAATGTCATGATGGGTTATCTGGGATCTCGGGAAAAGACGGCCGAGGTGCTCAACGGGGGTTGGTATGACACTGGGGATCTTGTTCGCCGGGACAAGGAGGGGTATCTATGGATTGAGGGACGGCAGAGCCGCTTCAGCAAGATTGGTGGGGAAATGGTGCCGCACGGTCGGATCGAGGAGGTGCTGCAAGAGTTGGTGGGGGGAAGTGAGCGCCTCTTTGCGGTCACGGGAGTCGCTGATGAGCGAAAAGGAGAGCGTCTCGTGGTGATTCATACCGCGGATGATGACCTTCTCGACCGTGTGATGGCCGGGCTGGCCGGGGCTCCTCTCCCCAACTTGTGGAAACCGCGACGCGGGCAGTTTCTTCGGGTGCCCGCACTCCCCGTCTTGGGGAGCGGGAAGCTCGACTTGAAAAAAGTCGCGGCGTGGGCCTCGGAGGCGGGGGATGGCAGGTGACGATTCCATGGCCAGCGCTGAAAAGAAAAGCCGGACAAGATGTAAGAATTTTCCTTTGGGTAGGTAGCTTTCCACCCATGAAACGACCAAAACCAATCCATTCTGCAATTTTTGCCCTGGCGATGCTGGCCAGCCCGACTCTCCCGGCTCAAGACCTTCCCGCTCCCGACGGAAAGTCGGCTGACCTCTCCAAGCCGGTTCAGGTCTTTCTGGTGATGGGGCAGTCCAATACCCTCGAGATGGGCAAAGTTTCTGATGAACTCAAAACCGCCTACCCTTTTCTCGCCACTGATGGAGGCTGGAGCACCCGCCAGGACGTTCGCAATGTTTCGGTCATGGTGGGACGCAAGGGCGTCTACCGCAATGAGTGGCTCACCGTTGAAGGAAAAGGCAAGATTGGCATCGAGGTGGGCATCGGGCATCAACTCGGTCATGCTCTCGATGCCCCGGTGATGGTGCTGAAGAGCTCCATCGGCAACCGCAGCCTGGGCTGGGATCTCCTTCCTCCGGGAACCCCTCGCTATTCGGCAGAGGGAATCGAATGTCCCGGTTATGGCGAGACCTATCCGAGCAAAAAAGACATGAGCAAAATCGTGCCATACAAGGAGGGAGAGACCCTCGGGTGGTATGCCGGAAAGCAGTACGACGATGATGTGGCCAACGCCAAGAAGATCCTCGAGGACCTCGGGACGTATTATCCCGGTGCCACCAAATACGAAGTGGCCGGCATCATCTGGTGGCAAGGTGACAAGGACATGCGCAACAAGGCCCACGCCGCGATGTACGAAGAAAACCTCGGTCGCCTGCTCAAGGCCTTGCGCAAGGATTTCAATGCTCCCAAGGCCAAATTTGTCTGCGCTTCCCTTGGGCAGACCGATGAGAGCGATGAGGAGTCCGGTCACGGCAAGATCCTTCATGCCATGAAGAGCTTTGCCGCCAGCAGCGACGACATTGGTTTCGTTTACTCCAAGCCTCTCCTCGATGCCCCCAGCAGTTCCAGTGGCCACTATGGTGGCAATGCCAAGACCTACATGAATGTCGGTCTGGCTCTCGGAGCGAAGATGGTCGAACTGATCAAGTAAGGCCCGCGCCGATTCTCCCCTACAAACAACGGCAGTCGGGCCTCCGGTCCGGCTGCCGTTCTTTTTTTGGTGGAGAGCCGAACTGGTTCACGCCAGCGAAGCCGGGATGGCGGGTCCGGTAGAAATCGGGACCTTGGCGATCGCTTCTTCAATCTTCGGGTTGACCTCGTGCTTGAGAGCTTCGGCGGCCATCTTGAGGGCATTTTTGATGGCCACGGCCGAAGATCCCCCGTGCGCAATGATGACCACCCCGTTGACGCCCAGGAGGGGTGACCCGCCGTAGGATTCGTAGTTGGTGCGGTCTTTCACGGCTTGGAAGGCTCCTTTGCCAAGAAGAGCTCCGGTCATGCGGATTGGATTCTTTTTGAACTCTTCCTTGAGCCATTTCGACATCGCCTTGGCCGTTGCTTCGCAGCTTTTGAGGACGATGTTGCCGGTAAAGCCGTCGCAGAGGCAGACGTCGAGGGGGGTTTGGAAGAGGTCGTGGCCCTCGACGTTGCCGCGGAGGGTGAAAGGGGCGTTTCCGCTTTTCACCAGCTCCTTGAGCAGGATGAGCGTTTCCTTGGTGAAGGCTGTCCCTTTTTCCTCCTCTTCCCCGTTGGACATGATCCCGACCTTCGGGTTGCTCACCTTGAGAACCTCGCGGGCGTAGACGCTGCCCATGATAGCGTAAGCGACGAGGTGGGCGGGCTTGGCTTCGGGATTGGCCCCGGCATCGAGGAGATTGCAGACCCCGAATTCATTGGGCATGGGCGAGGCAATGCCGGCGCGCTGGATGCCTTTCAAGAGGCGCAGCTTGACGGTGGCAGCGGCCACGGCGGCTCCGGTGTTGCCGGCAGAAACGAGGGCGTCGGCTTCGCCTTGCTTCACGAGGTCGGCCGCGACCGAAATCGAGGAATTTTTTTTGCGGCGCAGGGCCTTGGCCCCTGACTCCTCCATCCCGACCACCTCCGGAGCTTCGATCAAGCGAACTCTGGGGTCGGTGAGCCCGGCGGCCTGGGCTGCCGTTGTAAGGCGGGCGGTTGGTCCGGTGAGCAGGAGTTCGGTGACCCCGGGATTTTGGGCCAGAAAGTCCCGAGCGCCTTCGAGATTGACTCCGGGGGCGTGGTCTCCCCCCATGGCGTCGAGAGCGATTTTCATCACGGGAAAAGAGCGCGGAGGGCAGCCCCCGCGCTCCATGAGTGAGTGCAAGAGAGGGCGACCTAGACGAGGTCGACCTCAACGACGGTGCGCTCGCGGTAGGTCCCGCAGGACGGGCAGGCGATGTGACCCGGCACCTTGGAGCTGCACTCGGGGCAGGTCTTCAGGAGGGGCTTGCGCCAGCGGTTGGCTCCGCGACGAAGTTTTTGTTTGTGCTTGGAAACGCGGCGTTTTGGTACGGCCATGGGTCTGGTGGGTCAGAGGTTAATCCGGTGAGTCAAGCGCGTCGAGAGCAGCCCAAGGATTGGGTTTTTCCGGCGCGGGGGCGGTGTTTACTCCATCACTTGCCGGTTTGTCTACTGCTAAATACTTCGGATCGATTTCATATTCTCGCGGGTCGTCGCCGTCTTCGCAGCGGGGAATGGTCGGGAGTTCGAGGAGGATCTCCTCGCGGAGAGCTTCTGCCGGGTCGATGACCCCTTCGTGTTCGATCTCGATGCTGACGGCGGCCGAGGGGATCCGGATGGTCTGGTGAAAGGGCTCGAGGCTGCGCATGCAGGTCAGTTCAAACGTGGCTTCCAGGTTGCCCGTCAAAAGGAGCTCGTTCCCGAACCGCTGCACAAAAAGGGAATACCGCAGCGGTCCGGCATCGAGGATATCGCTTTCCTTGAGGTCAAAAATCTCCGCCGGGATTTCTCCTTCGTAGTGCTTTCCTTCTTCGGGGAGATGGGCCAGCTCAATTTTCATGGGGGAAATGTAGGTTGAAATCGTGCGCTTGTATCGTGAAATTACCGCGGTGGAGAAAATTCCCAGCGCGATCCTGATCGAGGCCTACACGGAGGGAGTGTTTCCGATGTCGGAGGACGGGGAGATTTATTGGTTTCAGCCCAAGAAGCGGGGGCTCATTCCGCTGGATGATCGTTTTCACATTCCACACGGATTGAAGCGCGTGCTCAAGCGCAAGCCGTTTGAGGTGCGTTTCGACACGGCCTTTCGTGAGGTCATGGAGGGATGCAGCGAGCGCGACGAGACCTGGATCGACCCTGTGATCAAGGAGAGTTACGGCAGTTTGTTCGATGAAGGTTTCGCTCATTCGGTCGAGTGCTGGGATGAGGAAGGACTACAGGGCGGGCTTTACGGCGTTCGGCTGGGTCGCGCATTCTTCGGGGAAAGCATGTTCAGCCGCAAGACCGACGCCAGCAAGATCGCGTTGGTGAGCTTGGTTGAGTGGTTGCGCGAGAAGGGAGTGATCCTGCTCGATACCCAGTGGATGACCCATCATCTGAGGACCTTCGGCGGGTATGAGGTCCCGGCGGCGGAATACCAAGGCCTGCTACGCGAGGCGCTCAAGGCCTGAGGTGATGGGGCGAGGAAGGATCTGCAAACGGAAGGACCGGGTCCGAGGGCGACAGGGCGTCAAGCTGTCCGAAGGTTTTTGGAGGCGGACTGATTTGACGATTTTCTTGTCAGGACAGAAGGATCCCGCAGAATGGCGCGGAGGATGAAAGTGACGAGGAGCTGGTTTTTCGGTTGGGTATTTTCCCTGCTGGCGGTCCCGCTATCGGGCGCAGATGACCAGCCGGAGAGGGGCGACGACACCAACGCCGCCGGGGTCCCGCCTTACAAGGTCACCGAAACCGAAATCCAGCTGCCCGGAGTGACCATCAGCCGGGTGACGAGCGAGATCCGACTCGAGGCGGTGGTTTGCCTGGAAGCTGGGGTTCTCGAGTATGTCGTTTGTCGGCCCGGCACCTTTGAGCATGAGGCCATTTTCACCACCACCGCCAAGCCTGAGTTGCTGCATGCGGCCATGCTTTTGATCGGGGTGGAGCCATACCCGCAGCGCCATGGATTAGCCGAGTTTTGGTATGAAAAGGCGCTGGAGCAAAAGGCCTCGCGGGTCAAGGTCGAGGTGGAGTGGACGGAGGAGGATGGGCGAAAACGGGTCCCGCTGGTTTCCCTTTTGCGGAGTCGCAGGGAATTGGACGAGCAAGAAAAAACGGATGCCGTGGTCGAGGGGTGGGTCTTTTCGGGGTCCTTCATTCACCAGAATCCCGAAAATGGTGAGCGTGCCTATGCCGCCAACCGCAGCGGGATCCTCGTTGGGATTTGGCCGAACCCGACGGTTGTGATTCAGTATGGCCTTGCCGAGGGAAACCCGTATGAAGGGAAGGACCTTGGAATTGAGATCAGGGAAGAGCGGATGCCGAAGAAAGGGACCAAAGTGCAATTGGTTTTTTCGAGGTTCCCGTCTCTGGATGCCCCGGGCGAAGTGGAAGCCAAACCCTCACCATCAGAAAAAGAGAAGTCAAAATGAAGATCCTGAAAGCAATGAGTCAGTGGGCGGCCCTTGGCGGGCTCGTCGCGGTCGTGGCAATCTCGGCTTGGTCAGCCCGGGGAAATGATTTCAACAAGGTGGAAGGGGATTATTACAAGGAAGTGCCCCAGTTTCACACCTGGCCCGATCCCAAGGGAGCGCGATACCAGATCAAGCGCTTTGGCCCCACAGGCATCGGGCTTGAACTGCGACAGCCTGCTTTCACGATGCACGTCGTCAACATCGAGGAGGGCTCGCCCGCGGCGGCCTGTGGTGAGTTGCAAAAGGGCCAGATCATCGAAAGTATCAACGGGCAGGTTCTCAAGGACAAGGACCCGCGGGTCATTCTCGGTAACCTCATCACTGACGCAGAAGCTCGGGACGGAGTGATGAAGTTGATGGTCAAGGATGGTCCCGAAATGGCGGCCCGGGAAGTGGTGCTCAAGATTCCGGCCCTGGGTCGCTATAGCGAGACCTGGCCGGTCAACTGCTCCAAAAGCGACAAGATCGTGCGAGCCTGTGCCGAGACCTTGGCCAAGCAAAAAGATTCGGTCTCGATCGGTTTGGACGGTGCTCTTTTGTTCATGCTCTCGACCGGGGAGGAAAAAGACCTCGAGGTGGCGACACGATGGGTCAAAAAAATGGTCGCAGGATACCAAGGATCCGGGGAGCGCGAGGTTTACCCCTGGTTTGCAGGTTACACCGGGCCGGGCTTTTGCGAGTATTACCTGAGAACCGGGGACGAGTCGATCCTCCCCGTCATCAAGGACATGGCCGACTCCCTGCAGCGGACGATCTACAACGGCTCTTGGATGGGGCGTGGCGGAGCCAGTTACAGTTACATGGGAGGCGGACACCTCAATGCCGCCGGGTTGCATGCCACCACCTTCCTGCTTCTCGCCAAAGAGTGTGGGGTCGATGTCGACGAACATACCTTGCAATCAGCTCTCTATCATATCTATCGATTCGCGGGACACAACAACGTCGCCTACGGCGACCACCTTCCCGAGGAAGGCTTCGCCGGAAACGGCAAGACCGA
The DNA here is from genome assembly GCA_023263995.1 of Akkermansiaceae bacterium. Lineage (GTDB taxonomy): Bacteria > Verrucomicrobiota > Verrucomicrobiia > Verrucomicrobiales > Akkermansiaceae > SW10. The sequence goes on from JALQTQ010000056.1 coordinate 6,895, forward strand.
GGGCCTTGCCTTCACCATGCAGGCCGCCGCCAACCTGCATCCGGCAGGTGAGAAATCGGTTTACGCCAAAGCCCGCGACATCAGCGCGACCAAGGCCTTCTACTCCACCTCGTGGTTGTTCCACGGGCACACTGGGGGGGGAATCGGGGAATTCTGGCGCGGTCCCGCGATGGGACTGGTGCGTGAAAAGCGGCCGGCTGAATACCAGTCGTTCATGAACGAGCGACGCTGGATGTATGAGTTGGCCCGGACCCACGAGGGGCTCTTCGGATGGGTCAGCGACTGGAACGTGGGATACGACGATGTGGGGAGTTCCGGGCGCGGGTTCGGGAACTTCATTCCATTGATTTACACCCTTCCGCGGAAGCAACTGAGGCTCTACGGAGCCCCGCCAACGAAGTTTTCCAAGACCCACGCCATCCCCGACCGGCCGTGGGGAAACAAGGCCGATGAGCTCTTTCTCTCGATGACCCCCGGAGAATACCGTCCGGGCAAACGACAGGACATTTCCCGGGAGCGGCTCCCGACCGATGCCTCCAAGCCCATTTTGGCCCGGATCAATGATCCGGAAGTGAGTGATGAAACCCTCCTGATGTATGGTCACCACTTTGACCAGGGCATCCGCACGGCAACCGCCCGGGCCATCAACAATCACGGGCGCACCCACCTGGTCCTCCAACTCCTCAAGTCGCAGGACGCCCGAGCACGCCTCGCCGGAATCACCTGTCTCACCGGGATGAGCAAGGGGAAGCCCCTGCCGGACGACCAGTTGAGCGATGAGATGTTCGAGTTGATCGGGGCCATGATTGACGACCCGGACGAGTCCTGGTGGCTCACCATGGGTGCGATGGAGGCGATTGCCCGGGCTCGCCCCGAATTGATCGCCCCTCACTTCCCGCGCCTGATGGGATGGCTGGATCACGAGGATTGGTGGTTGCGGCAGGCGGCCATGACCGCACTGACTCCGCTGGCGACCGACGAAGGTTTTTACCAGCCCTTCCTTTCCAAGGTCGGGCAGATCATCGATTCCAGCGACCGCATGGGCGATTTCGCACCGCTGGGAGGCATCGTGAACCAATTGAAGGGAGCCACTCCAGAGGTTCGTGAATTTGCGATCAAAGTGTTGGGGAAGGCCTATGTTGATTTTCCCAAGGAAATGGTGGAGCCCGGAGGGCAGGATCTCACCAAGAACATCGAGTTGCTCCTCGATGGGGTGGCGCGCGATCTCACTGCCGTTCCCGGCGGTTTTGACGAAGTCTATCAGCTTGCCCGGAAGCGGAATCCGGAAGCCGCCTTGCCCCACCAGGATCTCTTTCTCGCCGCCGACAGTGAGCAATTCGGCCCCGAGCTCAAACAAGCGCTCAATCCCATCATCCGTGAAAAGCTCATTCCGGAATACATCGAGAGCAATCGTCAGGCCCTTGAGCGGGAAATCGAGACCCGACAGCCGGGGCGGGCCGTCAGCGGCTTGGTTGACCTGCACCGGAAAGCAGGGAACGAGGAATATGGCTGGAGGTTGTATGGTCCGGCGCGCGACAAGATCACTTGGCACTACCTCAGCTATGATCCCCCCGAGAAGAAGTTGTGGGAAGCCGGGCATCGTTTCCGTGAGGTCAGCTGGCCAAAGGGTGCCGAGAATTGGTTTGCGATGGATTTTGACCCAGGGGAGGCCGGCTGGAAAACCGGCTTTGCGCCCTTTGCCAACAATGATGGGAAACCCCTTCCGACCGGAACCTGCACGGGCGAGCATCATTTCTGTGGTTGTGGCAATCCGGTGAACACCCTTTGGGAAAAGGAGGTGCTCCTGATGCGCACTGAAATCGAGCTTCCGCCCTTGCGCGAGGGATACGCCTACCGCCTGTTGGTCGGCGGGCGTTCTCATTACAACGCGGGCGGCGGCAGCGATGTCTGGCTCGATGGCGAACCTCTCAAGAATCCCCGGAAAGGACAGGCCACCATTCCCGGTGGGAGTGGTCGTAATTCCAACGTCCCCTGGGGAGTGAGCATTGCCGATGAACATCGTAAGCACTTTGAGGATGGCAAGGTGATGCTGGCGTGCAACGGGTTCTTGCGCTGGGGGCACCGCATGGAAAAGATCCATTGCTACAAGACCTTTTGGTTTGAGGAAATGAAGCTGCCACCGCTCGACTCGAAAGAATGAGCGGGCAGGTGGCAGGACCTGCCCACGGGGCCAGGTGGGTGCTGGGCTTGGTCTTTTTTTCAGGCTTTGCCGCCCTCGTTTATCAGGTCCTGTGGATGAAGCAGATTGGCCTGCTTTTCGGAAATACCGCGCAGGCCGCCGGGGTGACCCTGGCATCCTTTTTTGCCGGACTGGCGGTGGGAAGCCGGGTGATGGGAAACCGGGTGGGGCGGGCCGTCAACCCGCTGCGGATTTTTGCCTGGCTGGAACTCGGAGTGGCAATCACGGCCCTGCTTTACTTCCTGATCCTCGCAATTTACCGGATGGTCTACCCCGGTCTCTATCAGGCGGCTGGGCCGGGTGCTTTGATGCTTTTGACCAAGTTTGCTCTGGCTCTCCTGCTGGTTTTCCCACCCGCTTTTTGCATGGGCGGAACGATTCCCGTTCTTGGTCAGTGCATGGTCCGACGCCGCGAGTCGTTTGCCCGCTTGTCGGCTCTCCTCTACGGTCTCAACACCCTCGGGGCGGCCGCCGGCGCGGCTCTGGCCGGTTTTTTTCTCCCTCCGTGGTTGGGCTTCAATGGAACCTGCGGGGTGGCCCTCGCTGTTTCGATTGCGGTGACAACGACTGCCTTTGTCGTGTCGCGGAAGGAGGCACCAGTTGGTTCTACGGTAGAAGAAGAAACGATTCCCGGGGAGGCGGACGAAGCGAGCGATGGGTCGTTGACCCGACAGCAACGGCGCCAACGACAACGCGAAGGGCAAGGCGATCGGAAGGCGAAGCGATCGTGTGGTCCCGTCGCGGAGCGCCCGGGTGGAGTGTGGCCTCTCGCCATCTTGCTGCTGAGTTTTCTGTCCGGCTTCGGTGTTCTCGTCCTCGAGGTGGTGTGGACGCGCTTGTTTTCGCAGGTGCTGGAAAACTCGGTGTATTCCTTCGCCGCCATTCTCGTGGTGGTCTTGCTGTTTTTGGCCCTCGGGGCGGTGCTCAGTTCGCGGCTGGCCCATCTCAGCGCTCCACCTTCGCAGGTCCTGACCTGGCTCTTGCTCGCGGGGGCCGGCGCTCTCATCGTGATGCCCACCGTTTTTTTGAAACTCACCGATGGGATGCAGTTGATCACTTCCGATGGTTCCTGGGGGGAATACCTTGGTCTCATCTTTCGGTCGACGAGCGTGGTGATCGGCCCCCCGGCTCTTCTTCTCGGGACGGTGTTTCCTTATCTGATGAAATTGGAGGAAGATTTTCTCAAGACCCCGGGAGCCTCCCTCGGTCGCCTCGCGGCGGCCAATACCATCGGAGCGGTCTTTGGGGCTCTGGGGTGTGGCTTTTTCCTCCTCGATGCGGTGGGGATGTGGCGGACGGTGCAGTTGGTGGCCTTGATTTATTTGTTGGTGGCCCTGGTGCTTCCGGCTTCAAGAACGGCCCTTGGCTTGGGCACGAAGGTGGCGGTGCTGGCCTTGATCGTGATCAACGTGTTGGTGGTCGGTTTCAAAGGTCTCCCGGTGGTGGCCACGGATCCCGATCGTCCGGACGAAAAGGTGCTGGCAGTCTGGGAAGGCAGTGACTGCACGGTGTCGGTGACAGAGGGGCCGTCAGGCAGGACGATCAGGATCAATTCAGATTACAGCCTGGGCTCCACCGGTGCTTATCTTTCCGAGGCCTTCCAAGCCGACCTTCCCCTCATGGTCTATCCCGAAACGAGGAGCGTGTTTTTTCTCGGACTGGGAACCGGAATCACGGCTGGTCGTGCCCTTGATCGACAACACCGGGTCGCACGCGTGGTCGCTTGTGAACTGGTCCCCGAGGTGGTGCTGGCCGCCAAAACATACCTGATCGAGGGGGGGGGCTTCGATCTCACCGGAGGCTTGTTTCGCGACCGTCGGGTCGAGATCTTGATCGAGGACGGACGACATCATCTTCTCGCCACCGATGCCCGATACGACATGATCAATGCCGATCTCTTCGTGCCCTTCCGCTCCGGAGCGGGTAGCCTTTACACTCTGGAGCATTTTCAGAATGCCCGGAGGCGTCTCGAACCCGGAGGGGTTTTTGTCCAGTGGCTCCCCCTGCATCAGTTGACCAAGGACGACTTCTTGGTCATTGCCCGGACCATGGTTGAGGCCTTCGACCAGGTTTCGATGTGGCGTCACAATTTTCAACCCGGCAATGAGATGGTGGCCCTGATGGGGCATCCCAAGGGCGCAGCCCTGCCGGCCTGTTCCCTTGACAGCAGCGCCGAGCAAGAACTTGCGGTGGCAGGGAAAACCCACCGTGATCTTCGTGCCCTCAATCTCC
>JALQTQ010000056.1:11336-15433 GCA_023263995.1 Akkermansiaceae bacterium
CCGCAAACCATCCTTTTGTTCTATGCCGGGAACCTGACAGCTGCCCGTTCTCTGTTCGAAGGCGTGGCCCTCAATACCGACAATTTTCCGGTCATTGAATATTTGGCACCACGACGCTATCGCCGCGGGGGCCAGGAAGTGCCCTGGTTCCTCGGACAATCCTTCGCGGGTTTCGTCGATGAAGTGCAGGCCATTTGTCCGCCCTCAGAGGATCCTCTTCTGGCCAAGCGAAGCGAAGAAAATCGGCGACTTTCGTTGGCTGGCAGTGCTTTTCACCGGGCCGGGCTGGCCGAAGTGAGGGGCGACGAAAGGGCCACGCGTGAGGCTTGGCAGCAGTTTGTGGCGGCGTGGGCGAACCGAGTCAAGTGATCACTCAGCGCTGGCGGTCTCGCTTCTTCCCAAATTTTGCGAAGAAGTTTTTTCCGCTCTTGGAGTTTGTAATGGCGATCATCTTCTTATCGTTTCAGGACATACCACCCGGGGTGCCAATCGGTTGGCTTGCCCGAGGTGAAGCCGCCGGCTTCGATGAAGAGGTAGACGTTGTCTCCGAAGGTGGCTGATTCCATCAGGAGCATTTGGTTTCGCCCGAGGTCGATGAGCTTCTGACCCGACCAGATGAAGGACGGGTTGGTGGTGCGACCGCTGGCTTGGAAAGTCAGGTCCTTGAAGACGGCCTTGCCCGGGTCCATCTTCTTGTCCGGCTTGAAGGCCTCAATGACCGGGACGAGATCGATGACCGTCCACCTGCCATGCAGGGCATGAAGGTCCCGCACGGAGCCGTCAAAACGGTAGAGGTCGTCGTCATCGCGACTTTTTTGCCAAGCCGAGGTGCGTTTTGGAATGGTCTTCAGGGCGTCCATGCCGCCGGGCACGGCGGAGAGCGTGTTGTTGAGCTCTCGTTGGAAGAAGTCGGCCGCCGTGTGCAGATCAACTCCGCCGGGAGCGGTGTATTGATTGGGAAAGTCGGCATAGGCGTTCCCCAGCACCTCTCGCGCAAGCTTCTGAACCTCAGGCAAGACCCGGGCGTTTTTGAGTTGGGAGGTCAGCCCCTTGAGCGGTCCCAAGGGCACCGCACGGCGGTTGTTGGTGATCTTCTTGCCGTAAAGGGGGAGGAGCCTTTGATAATGCTCGGGGCTCGTGACCACCTTGTTGAGTACCGTCATCGCGGCCATGTTGAGCCACCATTCATCGTGCTCGAGCCAATAGACGAGGCGGTCAAGATGGGGCTCGATGACGTCAGCCTCGCAGGCATCGAGCGCCATGATGGCGTTGTAAACGATCCACCAAGATTCGTCCGGGTCGTGGATCATTTGCGTGAGTCGCTTGATCATTTCCGGAGTGAGGCGGTCGATGCCCATCGGCCTTCGTTTGAAGGTACCGTAGATCGCGATGGTACCGGCGTGGCGGGCGCGCGGGTGCTCTGACTGCAGGAGCTTGAGAATGAGATGATCCCGTTGGTGCTTGAAGATGGCATCGACGGCGTATCGTCGGATCCCATGGTCGGGGTGATGCGCGAATGCCATGAGGGTCTTGTCGTCCACCGATGGATCCATCACCGTGCGATAGATGGGCCAAGAGGAATGGGTCTCCAGTTTCTCCGCATCGACCGCTTCGCCGGTCAAACTGGTTCCGGGGACGGGATCGAGACGGTAGAATTCCTCGTCGCGTGCGGTGCCCCAAGGGCGGGCGGGGAGTTGGTATTTCTTGGAATGGGGGGACGGGGGCGCGCCAGTCATGCGCAGGGTCTTACGGGGCACCGTGTAGGACAGGGCCATCCCGGTACCCCAGAGTTCCTGGTCATACCGGTTGCCGCCGCCGACGATGCCGAAGGATCCATCGTGACGACGGGAGAGGTCGTAAAACCATTGGCGGTGGTCCATGAACTCGCGGTGCTTGGCCGGCTTCTTTTCGGCCATCAGCCCCATCGAGGCACCGCGCCAGATTTCTCCGATACCGCCGCCGGTGTGGCCGTGGTTGAGCCACGAGGTCGAGTAAAAGCTCTTCACGGCCGAGACATCGCGGGCCTTGGCGTAGATGCTCTTTTCGCCTTCGGGAGTGAGCGAGGCGGCTGCGGCCATGGTGAAGGCGAGGGCTCCGGTCTTCCCGTTGTCGACAAAGCTCATTTCGGGAAGGCCGTCGCCGTAGGGGGTATTGCCACGCCCGGCAAAGCGGTAGAACTGCTTGAGCGAGGTCTGCAAGGTGTATTCGTCAACCTTGGCTCCGCATTCCTTGGCGAGAAGGAGGAAGGTCACGACGTGCACGCCGCAGGCATTGAGGTGGGCTCCTCCCATGTAGGGAAAGGTCAGGGTGATGCCACGGTGGCTCCAGCCGCCGTTGTACATGCTGCGTTTGGCATAGTCGCTGAGCAGGTTGATGAGGTGCATCACCGACTCGTCTCCGGTGCGGAGATAGTATTCACAGAGTGCGGGGCCGCCGTATCCCACGTTCCAGGTGTAGTAGGCATTGCTGTCGATGCGTTCGACCTCCTTGTATTCCTCGACCACCTCCGCAACCCAGCGGCGGGCCACTTCAAGGTCCTTTTCCTCGCCGGTGGAAAGCATGAAGAGAAGGCCAAGCCCCTTGGTCGAGGGGCCGGCGTGGTTGCCTTTCTTGGCCAGGTAGTCGGCGAGGTTGCGGACGATCTTAGCAGATTTGGGGCAATTCAGCGGCCAAGTCTCACGATAGGCTCCGAGAACCGGGATGGTGACGGTCACCGACTTGGTGCTGCCTTTTTCCTCGAGCTTGAAATTCAACTTTCCGTCGCTGGCCTCGACCTTGGCGATCATGCGGCCCAGCCACTCCCGGGGGTCGATGTCCTTGAGGGTCTCGCCATTGATGGATTGGATGATCTGGCCGGGTTCGAGTTTTCCGTCGGCAGGCGAGCCGGGTTCGACGTTGCGGATCTTCATCGTGAACATCGGAGGAACGAGATCGATCCCGATGCCGACCGGGCCGAAGCGCGAGACCGTCCAGGTCCTGTTCTCGACCGGGTGGGGATTGAAGACGGGATGGACGGTGTAGTAATCGGAACCGGATACCACCCCGGTGAGACCGTCTTTGGCCGTGGCCGGGAAGTGGCTGAGCAGGAAAAAAAAGAACAATAATACGGAAACGGTGCCGGATGGTGCTTTCAAGTGATGAACTGACACGACCTGAGACTGGCACCGCATGGTCAGTTTGGCCAGCCAAGAGACGAAAGCTTCCCTTCCCCTGTCGTATGTGCGGGGCTCTTTCGATGGCGGGGTTTGCCTCGGGTCCATTGGCACGAACTCACATGTCCAGTGGTCCATCAGGACAAACGATGCCTGAGGCAGGAGGCGAGCGCCATCATGGCGAGGACTGCCGCGCTGCCGGGCTCGGGGATTGCAGAGACGTTGTTGAGAGCCACCTCGTCAAAGGTGGTGGCCACGCGCAAGCGGCCGATGCTCAGGTCTTGATTCGGGGTGGAGCCCGACTGGCGGAAATTAAAGGCGTCGAGAGTCAGGCCAGTCACTGCGGTTGTCGAGGTGATCTTGGGGTCGGTGATCGTGTCGGGATCCACCCACAGGCTTGTCAGCCCGGTTGCAAAATTGTAACCCACCACGAGCCGATAGTCCGTGTCATAGGCAAGATCGGAGCCCCAAAAAACTTCGGCCGTTGTGGAGGTGGTGGCGACGCCTGGGCGATAACCATCGGCGGAAAAAGCTGCGATATCAGTTCGGGCGGTGAAGAAGGAGCTTCCGCTGAAGTGCGCGAAATATTCGTAGTCTGTGCCCGTGTAGGAGCCCGGGTCGGCAACGGATAGATCGAAGCCGAAGTAAAGGTTGCCACTTGTGGAGCTCGAACCAAAGCTGCTTTCCACGTCCTCGGAGGCTGCATCGCTGAGGTGAACCCGGTTGCCTGTCACTTGGACCTGACCCGCTGTTCCGCTGATCGAAGTCCATTCACCACCCACGGATGGGGTCAGGCCATTGAGAGTTCCGTTTGTGAGAAAATCATCTGAGACCAAGATAGCAGAATGCGCGGTAAGCGTCGTCGCAACCGCCGTGAATGAGGACCAAAAGGCAGGGGAAAAGAGACTAAGTGTCATGAATAAGGGGGATATTCGGATATCTCAT
>JALQTQ010000057.1 GCA_023263995.1 Akkermansiaceae bacterium
CCATTGATCGCGCGGATGTAGTAGTGGTTCCACTCGTTGATGCCCTTGGTCAGGCGTTTCGTGGGGAAACTCCGTCGCCCATTGGGTGCGACCGGGGGGAAGGGCTTCATTTTGGCCGGGCCGGTGGGGAAGACATCGCCGTGGGAGGTGAACCAGTCAGATGGCTGGCCCTTGCTCTTTTCCCAGTCGGTTTCGTAACCGAGGTCGAGGACTTGAATCTCGATTCCATCGGGAAGGCTGCCCTGTCCGGCGGCCAGCTTGTCAATCGAGGCCTGGCTGGCCCAAGCGAAGACCCCCGAATTACCAGCGTGTTTGCGGTGGGTCCATTCGCAGACGAGTTCGAAGTTTTTGAGGGGCTTTTTCATGCGGATCACCCCGACCGGGTTACCGGTGCAGAAGGCGTGGCCGCCTTCCCATTTCCAAGTGTCGGGCTTGCAATTGACATTGACGAAGTCCTTGCCGGTGAGTTCCTGCCAGCCGTGACCGGTACCATCGATGAAAGCTTTTTTCAGGACGGTTCCTTCGTCGGCACCCGCGGATTGTTCATCGGAGAAGGTCGGCGTGGTCAGGAGAGCGAGGCCGAAGCCGACGGCGGGAAGGAGTTTTGAAATCATGATCTTGCAATACGCCTCGGGCCTGCGAGGCTTTTCGCGTTAATCACGGAAAACCTTTGTCGCTCATGAAACAACACAACACCTGTTCCCTGAATCGCCGGACCTTTGTGGGGTTTGGCCTTGCTGCTGCCCTTGCTCCCTCCGTCAGCAGAGGCAAGTCGGCCAATGGTAAGCTCAATATGGGTATCATCGGGTCGGGCGGTCGCGGTGGAGCCAATCTCGGCGGGGTGTCGGGCGAGATCATCCACACCCTTTGCGATGTCAACCGCAAGACCTTGGAGGCGGTGAAGAAGAGATTCCCGAATGCCAAGACAACGACTGATTGGCGCGAGGTGGTCGCTGATCCGGCCGTTGATGCGGTGGTCATCAGCACTGCCGACCATCACCACGCTCCCGCCTCCCTGGCCGCGATGAAGGCAGGTAAGCATGTCTACTGCGAAAAGCCGCTGGCCCACACCGTGCAGGAAGCGCGTTGGATGCAGGAGGAATACACCCGCCAAAAGGGAAAGGTTGCCACTCAAATGGGAACTCAGATTCATGCTGGTGCAAGTTACCGTCGGGCTGTCGAGCTGATCCGGGCGGGTGCGATTGGGAAAGTCAAGGAGGCCCACGTCTGGTGCAGTCGAACGATCAACGCGGTTGGACCGGCGGTGTTGCCGGGACAAGAAATGCCTGAATTTTTTGATTGGGACGTCTGGTTGGGGCCGGCGGCCAAGCGCCCTTATCACGGAGGATACTGGAAGGGAGGGAACCTCAACTGGAATCGACGCTGGGACTTTGGTAACGGGGTGCTGGGTGACATGGGGAGCCACTTGATTGATCTCGCTTGGTGGGCTCTCGAACTCCGTCACCCTCTCCGCATTGCCTCGGAAGGTCCGGATCCCGATCCGGTGGCGGCCCCGCCCTGGCAGGAAATCACCTGGGATCATCCTGGAGATCTCAAGGTGAAATGGTATCACGGCCCTGAGGGGATGAAGCGCCGTAGCGACGCCCTGCAGCCCCTGGTCGGCAAGGACACCGACCTCAGTAAGTGGGGCATCGGGGTGGCTTTCATCGGAAGCGAGGGCATCCTGGTTTCTGATTACGGGAAAAACGTCCTCAGCCCGGGAGCGAAATTCAAAGACTACCAGCCTCCTGCCGAGACCATTGCTCCCTCGGCCGGGCATTACAACGAATGGCTCATGGCCTGCCGGGGCGAAGGTGAAAGTCTGTGCCATTTCGATTACTCGGGGACCCTGATCGAGCATAACCTGCTTGGAAATGTCGCCCACCGAGCTGGCAAGGCGCTGGAGTGGGATGCCGAAACGTTCAAGATCACGAACGATCAGCAAGCCAATCAGCTCCTCACCAAGAAATATCGATCGGGTTGGGGAGTCGATGGATAGGGAGCAAGACCAGCGCTTGGCGGGGTGTTAATTCATCGCAAACGATGTTTAACGGGTCGTCATTCGCGGCGGGTTTTTGACGAGGAGGGGCTTTTCAAGCTCTCCATGCGGGCTGGTCTTCGTTACTCCCCGTCCCCGAATCCGCTGACGACATGATCGAAACGAAAAAGAACAATCAAGCGACCTCCTTTTCGCTGGGAGTGCTTCTCTCCGTGGGGGTGCTTTCGGCCCAAGATGCCCTCGAGTCCCTCGGCACTGATACCGTGCTTGGCGGGACCGACGGTCTTCTCGAGTTGCCTGGCTCCGGTGCCTATCTCACCGGGAACGACTTCCAGCGCAAGAACTTCACCAACGTTCAGCGCATCCTTCGTGAAGTGCCGGGCGTATATGTTCGCGAGGAGGACGGTTTTGGCAATTTTCCCAACATCTCGCTCCGGGGTGGGGACGGGACTCGCTCGGAAAAGGTGACCTTGATGGAGGATGGCATCCTCACCGCCCCGGCTCCTTATTCGGCTCCGGCAGCCTACTACAGCCCTCGCGCCGGGCGCATGTCCGGGATCGAGGTCCTCAAGGGGTCGAGCCAGATCAAATACGGTCCGCAAACCACCGGCGGAGTCATCAATTTTCTCTCCACCGAAATTCCCGCTGAGGAAACTTTCCACACCCGCAACACATACGGGACTTACAACACCCTCGTTTCCCACAGCTATTATGGGAATACCATCGACACCCAGAAAGGGCGGGTTGGGTTCCTGCTTGAGCTCTTTCACCATCGAAGCGATGGCTTCCGTCGCATCGATGCCGGTGGCGGTCTCCCGACGTCGGACCGTACCGGGTTCACCCTGACTGAGCCCATGGTGAAGGTCTTCTGGGAACCGGATACCCCCCTGCGCCAGCGGTTCGAGTTCAAGTATGGGTATTCAAGTTTTGATTCTGATGAATCCTACATCGGCCTCACGGAACAGGATGTGCGGAGCAATCCCGACCGCCGATACGCCGCCACCCGGTTCGACAACATGCTTTCGGATCAGCACCGAACCTACCTCAAATATCGGATTGAGCCGACCGCCAGCTTTAATCTCGAGTTGGCCGGTTACTACAATCAATTCGGCCGCAACTGGGCCAAGGTCGATGACATCGTGGGTGGAGCCAACTCGGTGTGTGGGGCTCTGGCCACCGGCAACGGGCTCGACATTCTCCAAATGACCGGGCCGGGCGAACTCGTCTACCGCAACAACAACCGGGACTACGCGGCCCATGGCCTGCAGTTGACCGGCCATTACCAGTTCCAAACCGGCTCACTTGATCACACCCTGAGCTTTGGGGCGCGCTACCATCATGATGATGTTCGGCGATTTCAGAATGATGAAAACATCGTCCTCGGAGCCACGGGAAATATCATCGGACGCAATGTCGGGGCTCCCGGCAGCCAAGGCAACCGTTACCAGGAAAGCGATGCCCTCGCGCTCTGGGTCCAGGACCGGATTGAAATCGGAAAGCTGACGTTGATTCCGGGTCTCCGGTATGAAAATGTCGACCAGTCATACCAGGACTTCAACAGTGGCGAAAGCGGTTCCCACACCTTCGATCTCCTCTCCCCGGGGCTCGGCTTCAACTACAAGCTGGCCGATTCGGGGGTGATCTACGGGGGCATCTACCGGGGGCTCTCGATCCCCGGTCCCCGCTCGGCGGCCCGCGACGGGGTGGATGAAGAGGAGTCGACCGGATATGAGCTGGGATACCGCTACCAAAGCCCGAAAGTCAGCTATGAGGTGACTGGCTTCTTTACCGACTTCGAGAATCTCATCGCGACTGATGCCGGTCTCGGGGTCATCGACAATTCCCAGAATGTCGGGGAGGCCGAAGTTTTTGGTCTCGAGGCCCGTCTTGCCTATGATCCTTTTGCCGCATCGGGAAGCGATCTTTCGTTGCCGATGTATCTTTCGGCCACTTGGACCGACGCCACTTTGACCTCGGCCATCACCGGCGGAGGAAGCGATGACATCTACGCCGGTGCCACCGACGGCTCCGAAATCCCCTACGTGCCCGAATTTCAGGCGGCTGCCGGGATCGGACTGGCCCGTGGCCCGTGGAGCCTCAACCTCGACCTCACCTTCGTGGGTGAGAGTTTCGGAACCGCTCAGAATGTCGACAGCCCGCTCGAGGACACCGCCGGAGCCGGGGCCCGGGCCGGGAGGATCGATGATCTCTTTCTTGTCGACCTCACCGGGACCTACGCTCTCAATGAGAACGTCACCCTGCTGAGTGGCTTGAACAACCTCTTCGATGAGCGTGGCATCACCTCCCGCCTGGCCCGGGGGCCTCGCACCAACATCGGTCGCACGGCCTTCATTGGCTTCGAGGCCAGGTTCTGAGACGATTCCGGCCTTCCCTGGTGGCTGCTTTGAGCTTGTGGGTGAGAATCCCGCAAACTTGCTCAGCGAAGGGTTATCCGCTGGCGGAGGTAGCGGGCGGTCCCGGGCGAGTGGGAGCGATAGTAGACCCGCGCGTGGCCGTCGCCCAAGTTTTGTTCACCCAAATAGGTCCAGTCGGGTCCGGCGGGTTGCCAGTCCTCAAGGTTGGGAGAAGACTCCAACTCAATCGTGATCCCGCTGGCTCTCAGGTTGCGGCGAAACGAGACGATGACCGATCCGCCCGGCTCCCGGAAGATCTCCGTCGTTTTACCAGGTGATTCGTGACCTTGTGGATCGGTGCCTTCAGCGAACTCGAGGAGGGCATTGCGTTGGTCCCCGTCGTTGTCCGAAGTCGGGACGGGATGACCGAAGGGAGCGGCCCAGGTCGCAAAGTCGAGGGCCTCCGAATGGCCCGGGCTCCCCCCCGGAGTGGGGCTGCTTTGCCATGCGGCCGGGTCGGCATGATCGGGGCGGGCGGCGGGGTCGACGAGGACGAGGCTGTATCCCTCGCCGTCGGCTGCGGTGGGCCAGGGAGCCTGATCGCGGTAGAAAAAGTCATGAATGGGGGTGCCGTCTAGGGCTTGCAAGGTGAGGCGCTCCCCGCTGTTGCTCAGTCCGGTTCCATCGGAGAATTCCCCGATGATGGCGGCCGCTGTGGTCTCGCCGTAGCGGAAGGCAAAGGCATCGCGATTGCGCACGAGGAGAGCGCACCCGCCCGCAGGCAGCACGGCCCCGGGGGCGAGGTTGAAATCGAAGGTGATCCCATCGAGAAATCGCAGACCGATCAGGGCGAGGGGGTCGGAACCGACGTTGAGGATTTCGAGGTATTCGAAGAGGTCTTGGTCCCTGAAGCCAGCGGCGACTTCCTCGGCCGATGGCGGGGCCGGATGATACATGATTTCGGAAATGACGAGGTTCGCGGGGTTCGCACCGTGACCCCCGACCACCAAGGTGGCTTGAGAGGGAGCGCTCCAGTTGGCGCCATCGTAGGTGCGGGCCGTGATCGACACGGTCTCCTCGATTGCGAGGGGCTCCGGCGAGACGTTGTGATTGATCTCGAGACGGGTGCGGACGAGGAAGTCGGCACTGCCTGACGCGTTGTTAAGTCCGTGGATGGCAATCACGTTGCCCCCGTTGCGGAATTGATCAAGGTAGGGAGTGAGGTCGATTTTGACCGGGGTGCTCAAGACCGCGTCGTCCCCTCCCGGTCGTTGTTGTCGGGCGTCAGTCGTACTATCCCACCTCAATTCGGTGGGCTTGAGCAGGCTTCCCACTTCGGTGCCATTCAGGTAGGCCACGAAGCCGTCGTCGGCCCAGAGCGAGAGAAGGGCGGAATTGGCATTGTCGGCATTGTCGAAATCGAATTCAAAGCGGACATAGCAGCTGGCATTGACGCCTTTCATATCGCGCGTGATGTCGGTTTGAATGAGTTCGCTGATGCCTCCGATTGATTCGTAGCCCACTCCATTGATCCCTGCGGTCCAGTCGCGGTCATCGAAGGAATCGGGAGCCGCGGTCCAGCTCAGGCCCAACGAGCCGTCCTGGGGCACGAAGTAGCGGCACGACGAAGTGTCCGGGTCGATGAAGGTTTCGGTGATCGGTCCTCCGGGGAAGACAAGGGCGGCCGCGGAAGGCTCACCTCCCGGCGCGCGCGGATCGGAGCCGTCGATGGTGTAGTAAACCACGCCATCGGGAGATCCCATGACCAGGCCGAAGTCGGCCTCGATCGCGCCGCCTTCAGTATTGAACAGGGGTCTGGCGGGGTATTGTTCGTCGACCCAGGCGGCGCGGGTTGCGAGCCAATTCTTCATGTGGGACACCTCGGCTTCCCAGCCGGTCAGCCCGGGGTCGGCGAAGTTGCCACCGTTGGGCGGGTATTGGGTCCATCGTTCGAAATTACGGGTCTGGGCTTCCCTGATTTCGGCCGCGAAGGCGTCGATGACGGCGTGGAGGTTATCGGTGGAGAATTCCCGCTCGCGCAGCCTGAACCAGCGGTCGGTGTGACGTTGCCGCACGTCGGGAAAGTTGGCTCCGGCCGGGTCGGCAGTGGGACCGATGAGGTGACCATACCAAGGGTAGCGGTCATCGTACCAGGTCTTGCTCGAGACCGTTCCGACGGCGTTGACCCCGCCTTCCCAGGCAAGCGGGTTATCGTCGCGCACGTCTTCGCAGCCGAGTGAACGGTCGAAGTCCCAGACCGGCCCGCTGACGATCTTTCCTCCGCGGTCCTTGTGGAAGAAAGCGCTGTGGCGGCCCCAGTCGATGTTCATCACGAGGATGTTGAGGAGGTGGTGATCGAGCCAGGAATCGACATCGATGTAATCGGAAAAGTGCAAACCGGTGGTCGGGTTGGTGCCGTCGGTGCGGTTGGTGAGGGCGGCGTTGAGTTGGTTCAGATGGTTGACCAGCCAGGCTCGTTGCGGGGAGGAAAGGAGGAGGCCGCCGGGGTCGACGTTGGTGAGCTGTCCCATGCCGGCCACGCTCATCGTGGGTTCGCCGGGATCGGGGCGGTCGTTCTTGAAAATGTAGCCGCCGGTGATTGCCGCTTCGCTGTTTTCCCACGGGCGGAGGTGTGCGATGTCGACGCGGTTTTCATCGATCTCGATGCGCTCGATGAGGGAGTAGACGCCGAAGTAGTCGAGGTCGGCAACCTCGTTGCCGGAGGTGTCGCTGAAGACTTCGACGAAGCGGGTGCGCGGGGCGTAGCGGCCGATTTGTCGGCTGATCTCGTAGACGAAGGGATTGCGCATCAGGGCGAGGTCCCATTCATAGCGTGCATTGAGGATCCAATCGGCTTCGCGGGCCATGCCCAGAGGTTCGATGTTGCGGTCGTCGTCGTCGCCGTCATTCCAGGTCTCCACCGAAAGGGAATACTTGGGCCAGTATCCCGAACTCGATCCCCGCCGACGGATGCCGGCCCGGGTGGTCAGTTTCGGGCTTTGGGAGAGAACGGTGCGGCCCGTTTCCGGGTCTGGCTCGAAAAAGAACATAAAGCATTCCTTGCGGGTGGTCGAACCGGTGTCTGGGGGGCTGCCGGTGCCGAGGGTGGAAATGACAATGACGGGCAGGTTGGATGAGAACTCCGGCACTCCTTCGGCCATCTTCAGGAAGGAATGGGTGGTCACGGTGCCATCGATTGCGCCTTCCAGAAAGGCCCGGGCCCGGACCTGGGTGCTGTCGGAGACCGGGATGGGGCTTTCGTAGATTGGGGATTCCGCGGTGGGGATCGAGAGGTCGGTGGTGTATCGGATGACGGCTCCGGGGGTGTCACAGGCGAGGGCGAGTTCGAAGGCCCCGGTGAACATTCGGCTCGTTTCCGAGAAGAGAACCCGAGAAGGCGGGGCCGGAGTCAGGAGCCCGTTCGGGCGGCCGGGGGTGGGGGTGGTAAGAAAGGCGTATTGCGGTCCGCTTTCGGTGCTCAGGGTGGTGATCTTGAGTTCGAGATCAGCGACCATGTCGGAGTTTCCGGCGGCAAAGTTCATGGCCTGGAGGGCGAGGACGTTGGTGCCGTTGACGAGGGCGGACTGGAAGCCACCGAGCTCGATCGTGATGGGCGTTGAGAGAGTGACGCTGTCACTGCGGCTTTCGTTGGAAGAGGAATTCCACGAGAGGGGCTCGGGTTTCCCGAATGAGCCGATTTCCACTCCATTGAGGTAGGCCACGAAGCCATCGTCGATGTAGGTATCGAGTTCCAGCGAGAGGACCTGGCGACCGTTGAGGTCGAGTTCAAAGGGAAAGCGTAGGTAGATGCTTGCGTTGACGGCATACATTTCGGATCGGATATCGGTCGCCACCAAGGGGCTCAGGGGGCCGCCGGGTGATTCAAATCCGATGCCGGCCGTCCCTTCGGTCCAGCCGGAGTCATCGAAGGTGTCCTCGGTCCAGCTCGCACCGAGGGCGCCATTTTGCGGAACGAGATACCGGAGGGGAGCCCCCCGGGGGACCGCAGTGGAGGTCTGCTCGAGGCCGATCAGTCCGTATCCGTACGAGATTCCCCCTAGTTGTTCCGGGTAGCCTTGTCCCGGGTTGACCTCACTCACCACGGTGACGCCATCGGGTGAGATCAGGGCGAGTTCATCGCCGTCCCGGTTGAGGGCGAAGTTGGCGTGTAATTCGGCGGGGTCCGGACGGTCCTTTCCGGAAGCGATGATCACGAGGGCTTCCCCCGGGTTGAGGCTGACGGCGGGGAAGGTCCAGCGGGTCGGGTCGTTGAGATTGTTGGTGAGATGGTAGCCTTCCAGGGAGACGGTTTCGGACCCGAGGTTGGTGAGTTCGATCCAGTCGGCGGGAGCCCCGTCGGCATCGCGATAATTCGCATCGGCCACCGCCATCAGCTCGGTGATGACGACTTGGGCAACGAGGGTCACCGGGGCAAAAACAAGCGACCAGACGAGGGGTGTCAGGGCCGGGAGCAATCTGGATCGGGGCATCATGTCGCCAGACTACGGGGCGGGAGTGGCTTCTCAAGCCCGGATCTTCGGGGCCATGATCAGCCGTGGTGTCTGGCTGGTCAGGCCAGAGGCTTGAGCAATTCCCGCAGGGCCTGCGCGTCGGGTGTGGACTTGGCGGCTCCGGCGAGGAGGGTGTCGGCGAGGAGGGATTTCTTTTGCTGGAGCTGGTGGATGCGGTCCTCGACGGTGCCCGAGCAGATCAGCTTGTGCACGAAGACCGGCTTGTCTTGGCCGATGCGGTAGGCGCGGTCGGTGGCCTGGGCCTCGGCGGCCGGATTCCACCAGGGGTCGAAGTGGATCACGGTGTCGGCGGCGGTGAGGTTGAGGCCGGTGCCCCCGGCTTTCAGGGAGATGAGGAAGATGGGAATGGAATCGTTTTGGAACCGCTCGACCAGGGAGCCCCGGTCCTTGGAGTCGCCAGTGAGTTTCAAGTAGGAAATTCTTCGGACATTCAGTTCTCGCTCGATCAGTTCGAGCATGGAGGTGAACTGGGAAAAGAGGAGGACGCGGCGGCCCTCGGCGAAGAGGGTTTCGAGGAGTTCGAAGAGATAGTCGAGTTTGGCAGAGCGTTTGGCCCTTTTGGCGTCGTCCGTTTGCAACTTCAAGAGGGCGGGGTGGCAGCAAATCTGGCGTAGCTTGAGGAGGGCATCGAGGATGGCGAACTGGGACTGCTCGAGGCCGCGGGCGGCGATCGCTTCCCGGACCTGTTTATCCATGGTGGCGCGGACCGTTTCGTAGAGGTCGCGCTGGGCCGAGGTGAGGTCGACGGGGTGCACGAGGATTGTTTTCGGGGGAAGCTCGGTGGCGACTTGGTCCTTGGTGCGGCGCAGGATGAGGGGGCCGAGGCGGGCGCGGAGGAAGTCGCGGCGTTCTTCATCATCTTCCTTCTCGATGGGAGTTTGGTAATTGCGGCGAAAGCGTTCGAGAGGGCCGAGAAAGCCGGGCATGAGAAAGCGGAAAAGGGACCAGACTTCACCGAGGTTGTTTTCCACCGGGGTCCCGGAGAGGCAGAGGCGGAAGCGGGAATCGAGTGCGCAGGCAGCTTGGCTGACCTTGGCGGAGGGGTTTTTGACGTGTTGAGCCTCGTCGAGAACGACGAGGTGGAAGTGGTGCTTTTTGAGCTCGGCGACGTCGCGTTGCAGCAGGGCGTAGGAAGTGAGGACGAGATCGGCGTGTGGGATGTGGGGGAAGAGTTTGCGTCGCTTGGGTCCTTGGAGGATGATGGCGCGGAGGGACGGGGTGAACTTTTTGGCCTCGGCGAACCAGTTCGGGACGACCGAAGTCGGAGCGACCACGAGAACGGGGGCGGTGTTTCCCTTTTCCTTGAGTGATAGGATATGGGTCAGGGTCTGCAGGGTTTTGCCGAGGCCCATGTCGTCGGCGAGGATGCCGTTGAGGTCATTGTCGGCGAGAAAAGTCATCCATTCGGTTCCCGTTTTCTGGTAGGCGCGAAGTTCCGCCTGCAGGCCCTCCGGTGGGGTGAAATCGGGAGTTGCGGGTTTTGCGTGAGCGAGTCGGGCACGCAGGGTTTGGAGGGCGGCGGGCGGGTCGAGAGGCAAGGCGGCCTCCTCAACGAGTTTGGCGGCATCGATGGGGTGGAGTGAGGGGACCTTGGGGTCGGTGAGGGCGGCGAGGTGATGGAGGATGGAGCGGAGCCGCCCGGCCGGGATTTGCAGGGCTCCTCCGAGCGGGAGATAGACGAGGTGGGGTTCATCGTCGGCCAGCTCGTGAAGTTGCTCCAGGGTGTCTCCGTCGAGGAGACCAGTGAGGATGGGGAGGAGATCGAGCCGTTGGCCGTCGAGATCAATCCCCACCGAGAGAGTGAACCAGCCGCCGGGAGACGGAGTGAGGCTGGCCTTGAGGTGATCGTCGTCCAGTTCATGAACGTCGTGGCCGAAGGCCTCGTCGATTTCCACCTCCCAGCCTTGCGCGGTGAGGAGTCGGGCGGCCTTGGCGCGAAACCAAGGCCAGTAGAGGGAGGGGGTGGAAAGGTGGGGGTCGGGAAACCAGCAGCCATCGACGGGAAGTTCGGATGATTGTTTTTTGGCGAGAGAGAGGAGGAAGCGGTAGGTGGGGTTGGTGGAGAGGTTGGTCAGGCCGAGTTGGGTCAGTTGTTCGATGGCTCGGAATTCGGCAGGTTTGTCGCGTGGCACCGGTGACTCGTGGCTGGTCTTGATGAGGGGAAAGGAATGGTCGTGGTATCGGACGGTGGGACGCGCGACCAGCCAGGTGTCGCGTTGTTTCATCTTGAGGGCCTGCAGGAGAAGTTGCACCACGCGGCTGCGGGCTGGTTCCTCGGCGACTTCGATTCGAAAGACCGGTTTGGCTGGCTGTGCCGGTCTCTGAACCTCGAAGTGTTCAGGATTGAGGGGCTCGGGCTTTGACTCTCCGGGAAAAGGAGGAGTCGTGCTGCCTCGGAGGAGCCTGGCAAGAGTGTTGGGGCGAGAGGCTCGCAAGAGGGCGGCTGCAGCGTGCGGGCAGAATGGGCCGTAATCGCAGGTGCAGGAGGTATCGAAGGACCAGCTGGCTTCGGATTCCGGCCAGAGGTTGACTTCAAACTCGCAGTCGTCGACCCGGCCGGTGAGGAAGAAGCCGTCCTCGACAGCCTCCAAGTGCAAGGTGGTGAGGAAGCGTGGAGAAGAGAGTTTTTTTCCGAAGGCGAGGATGGCCTCGTCGAAACGATGGTGCCAGGGGAAATCGGAGAAGAAGGGCTCGGGACTGCTGGACACGGACTGAACCTAGGGAATTCTCGACAGGCTTCAATGACTCGCCGTCAAAATGATGTCCCATGTCCAATGGTGCCCCGGGCCCGTTGGCCCCGAGTGCTGCGCTAGTTCGGCCTTTCGACAAAGCCGGCGGCATTCCCGATGGCCACGACATTTTTGACCCAGACCCGTTGATGGCGTCCCGAGCGGAACGTTACCAGTCGGGTGGTGTTGAGGTCGGGACAAAATTCGCGGAATTCTCTTTCGGCTTCTTCATCGGAGATGTGCTTGGAGCTGTAAACGTATCCGCGATTGATGCGGTGCGGATGATCGATGCGCCAGCACCATCCGCTCTGCATGGTGTCGGAGGTCGTGAAGGGGAGGATGGGTTCTCCGGGCTTGCAATCCCACCCACCGACCACCGCGCGGTCGCAAAAGAGGGAGTCGTGGAAGGAGTCGAAAGGTTCGGAAAGGATCTTGCCGAGAAGCTCGGTGCGGAACCCCGAGGCGTCGACAAAGAGATCAGCGGAGAGGCTTTGTCCGTCCTTGAGCTCGATGCGGGAAATAGAACCGGTCTCATCTTGGTGGACGGACTTGATTTCGCCTTCCGGCATTTCCACTCCGGCTTCCTCGCAGGATTGATCGAGCCAAGAGGCAAAAGAGTGGTTTTCAAGGTGCCAGGCCACCAGGTTTCCGGCTGGTGGGAGGTCGGGAGAGCCTGCGCCCCGGGTGGGAAGGGCCTTGTTCTTTTCCATGAGCGCTCCGGGGAGGTCGATGCCGTGATGTCCGAAGCGGGCGAAAAATCCCGAAGGTCGTTGAAGATCGGGTGCCTGAAAGGCCCACTGATTTTGCGAGAAGGTGTAATCGAAGTAGTCGCGTTTGCCCCAAGTGAAGCGAACACCCAACTTATAGACCGGATCGACCTCGTTGAAGAATCGGTATTCGTCCATCCCGAGATATTGATGGATGAAGTTGACGACGTAAGGGACCGTGCCTTCGCCTACTCCGATGATGCCAAGGCGGCTGCTCGAGACGACTTGGACCTTGAGGCTGGGAAGCTTTTTCTTAAGGGAGAGCGCGGCGAGAAGGTCGGCACTTCCTGAACCAACGACCAGCACGGACTCGACCGTCACGTCGGGAATGATCCGGTTTGGCTTGGGCTTGTCAACCGATCATCGTTTGAAAATTGGCAGGTGATTTTTCGTTGGTCGCCTGAAGAAGCGTCTTCCTTATTTTTGGGTGACCTTCAACGACTTGCCTTGGATTTGTAGGATGGGGTTTTCCATGCTGAAGACGAGGGCCATGGTGGCGGTGAGGTGGAGGCGGGAGGACATGTAGTAGCCTTTGTCATACATGTCGCGACCGGGCAGGGCGACGAAGGAACCGTCGTGGCAGCGCGCCATGTTGAGCCAGGCCTTGTTGTAGTCCATCATGTCACGGAGGGCCTTTTCGTTTTGGGAGAGGTTGGCCCCGATGAGGCCCCAGCACACCGAGAGGACACTGTCGGCGTGGGCGTCGTTGAGGTATTTTTTGGAGCGGCTCAGGCCACCGGCCACCAACTCAAGGTAGGCCCGGTTGATTTCGGAATCCCCGGCGAGGTGGTGGGCCACGGTGGCCAGGCCCTGTCGGCCGGCCGCGGCGTAAGCTCCTCGTTTGGTGTGGTAGCCGATGTATCCGGTTTCGGTGGTGCTGCTGCGAAGGTATTCAAAACCGAGATCGACCTTGGCTTGATCGACCTTGGCCCCGCATTTTTTGGAAAGCTCCCAGGCGGCAAGAGCGAGGGCGGTGGTGATGTTCATCGTGCCGTATCCGCCCACGTTGGTGTTGTGGCCAAATCCCCCGGTGCGGAACTTGTGTCCTACGTTGCCCATCTTGCCGTGGGTGCGGTCGGCGTAGTTGGCGATGTCCTCGACCTGCGCGGTTTCAAGCTTGGTGGCGAGGGCTTGGATGGTGGGAAAGACCATCTGGTCCTTGGTGAGAAGGTAGTATTCGGAAAGGAAGATGAGCTGGTAGCTGACGGGCCAAACCCAGATGCCATCGCGGGGCTTTTGATTCCACGAATGGGCAAGGTCTTTGGCTTGTTCCATTTCTCCCGAGGCCAGGAGGGCGAGACCGCTCATGCATTTGGCATGGCATTGTTCTCTTTTGATAAAGGGATGTCCGGAGAGGTATTCCGATGCCCGCTTGGCGAGGAGGGCAGACTTTTCGCATTGATAGGGATAGGTCGGGGCAAAGGTGCCGATTTTTTCAAGAGGAATGATCACGTTCATCTCGCGGCCTTTTCGAGTGACCGAGAGGGTGAGTTTGCCGTCGCCTCCCTCGCTTTCTTCGATGGCCTTGCCGAAGTCCATGAGTGGCCCTTCGTATCCGATGTCCGGAAAATTTTTCATCCGGGTCATGTGGTGGCCGAAGGTGTGCGGGGTTTCAAAGGGACTTCCGTTGACGCCGGTGATCACATCATCAATTTCGAGCAAGCCCATCGAGGGGGAATCGGCGAAGAGGTATTTGATGATGAAGGATTGGCTTTCAAGAATGGCTCGTGCTCCGGTGGGACCGAGGTTGATGAGGTATCCGGGGACTTCCTTGTCGGGGCCATTTTTGACCGGCTCTTCCCAACGCCCGCGGTTATCTTTTTCGATGGCTTGGAGGGCAGGTGCCGCGAGGGTGACGAGGAGAACGTGAAACCATTGCTTCATGCCTGAAAGGCTAGCCGAGGCGGGGAAGAAGCGCGATGGGAAATTGCCGGACCACCTTGGTGGGCCTGTCATCTACGGGGCGATCAGGCTTTGGGACGTGGTTGCGCCATGATTCATGGGATTTCTTGGCGCGTGCCAAGTATCGGGTGGCGATTTTTTATGAGAGAACTGATTTTCATCAATTAGGGCCGCTTTTTCTTCTTGTCGCAAAGGTGGAAGACCGTGGTCGGCTTGATCACGAAAAACCCCCGGTCTGGTAAGGCAGCCGGGGGGGGCGTCAAGGTTGAACTTATGACAGGTGCGGAAGGATGAATCACTGACGCTTTCTGCGCAGGAGGATCGCCAGGCCGAGACCTCCGAGGAGGGCGGTGGCAGGTTCCGGGATCGGATTGGAGGCGAGGAGACCCACATCGTTCGGGTCATCGAGGGCAATGGTGAGATTGTCCCAGGTGACTTCCCCGCCGGAGCCGAGGCGGGCGGCGGTGGACCAGTTGGTGGCGCCGTAGGCCCGGGTGACGTCGGCATTGTTCGAACCATCGGCAGGGTTCCAGAAATCGCTGGTTCCGTCGGGGTCAACGAACAATCCGAGGCTATCGTTGTTGAAATCAAGGACCGCAACCAGGGTGTAGGTCTCCCCGTCATTGAGGGAGATCGTGCCTAGCCCGGATCAATCACCGATGGAAAGTCGCGAGCGGTGATCGCACGATTTTTTCGCCGCCCGGCCGTGCCGAGGTCGCCCTGGGTTCCCAAAGATGGCCTCAATGAGGGTTCCAGCCCTGGTTTTGCCTTCCTTCGGCCTGATTTCCTGAGGAGCGGGCACTTTTCGACTCTGGAAGTCTCCTGCTTCCGATGATTTTCTGGGATTCTTCGAGGTCGTCAGGCAGTTCCGGGGCTCAGGCCACCCAAGGCTCCGTGCACTTTGCCAAAAAGTTCTTTCAACGGGTAGCTGCTGCAGCATTCCACGAGCACCCGACGCACGCTGACTTTGATCCGAACTGCAATTTTGAAGAGCTTGAGGCGGATGGTGCCGATACTGGCCCGGGCCAGTTCGGTGCCTTTCAAGACACAGGCCTTCAGGGTGTGCATGATGAGGTGAGCAAAGGCG